>CAYMNX010000514.1:0-9275 GCA_964391905.1 uncultured Rhizobiaceae bacterium | reverse complement strand
GCAAGGCGACCACCGAGCTTCATCTCTTCAACGATGTCGACCATTTCATGTTCGCGCAGGAGAATACGCGCGTCATCGCCATCATCCGCGATTGGCTCGACAAATATTTTCCGGCAACGACGCGCTGACGTCTCAATGATCCAGCACGAGGCCCCTCACCCTCGCGCTTCGCGGGTTCCTCCCTTGCCCCGGCGGGGAGAGGGCCGGGGCGAGGGGGAGAATCATTGATGAGCCAGATCACCCTTCCCGCCGAGAAGCTCGCGGCGCTGACCGAAGCGATCTTCACCGCCGCCGGCATGAATCCCGCGCATGCGGCGACCGTCGCCGAGGTGCTGGTCTGGGCCGATCTCCGCGGCGCGCCCTCGCATGGCGTGCAGCGCATTCCGCGCTACATGGAGATCATCGACGCCGGCGAGATGAATCTCCATGCCGAGATGACGATCGCGAAGGAGCTGCCGGGCGCGGTGCTCATCGATGCCGATCGCGCGCCGGGCCAAGTGTCGATGAGCTTTGCCGCGGATGAAGCGGCGCGCAAGGCCAGGGAGAGCGGCATCGGCCTCGCGCTGGTGCGGCGGACGACGCATACCGCGGCGCTCGGCTTCTACACGCGGCGGACGGCGCTCCAGGGCATGGCGGCGCTCGCCGGCTCCGCCTCCTGGCCCAACATGATCTATCACGGCGCGCGCGAGGTCGGCGTCGCCACCAACCCGTTCTCGATCGCCGTGCCGCGCCGCGCCGGCGATGAGCCGCTCGTCTTCGATCTGGCGACCGGCGTGGTGGCGCTCGGCAAGATCGTCCACGCTGCGCGCACCGGCCAGCCGATCCCCGAAGGCTGGGCGCTCGACAAGGACGGCAATCCGACCACCGATCCGGAGAAGGCGGCGCTGCCGCTGCCCCTCGGCGGGCCCAAGGGTTCGGGGCTCGCGCTCATGATCGAATGCATCGCGAGCCTCGTCACGGCAAATCCGCTGATCGCCGAGACCTTGGAGAATACGCCCGAAGGCCAAAAGCATCGCCAAAACGCCTTCCTCATCGCGATCGACATCGCCGCCTTCGGCGCGCTCGATCTCTTCGCCGCGAGCCTCGAGCGCACGATCGCGGATTTGAAGGCGTTGCCGCGGCAAGAGGGGGTCGACGAGATCCTCATGCCGGGCGAGCGCGGCGCGCGCGCCCTGGCCCGGCGCTGGAGCACGGGTATTACCATTCCCGCCGCAACGTGGCAGGGCATTGCCCAGGTCGCCGCGCGCTTCGGCGTCGCGCTGCCTTAACCACGCGTCATCTCATCGCATCCCCTTGCTGCTGCGCACGCGCGTGGCGGTCTTGCCCGATGGGCCAAAGCTGTATACAAACCGCATACAATCGGTTCGATTCGTACCGTTTACGTCAATGACGCAATCGCCTGGAGGATGACGCTTATGGCCACCGCGACCGGCATTGCCGGCCAAGACCGTTATCAGATCGCTGCGCGTATCGAGCGCCTGCCCTTCTCGCGCTGGCATCTCAAAATGGGGACGATCGTCGCGACCGGCTTTTTCTTCGACGGTTTCGACGCGCTTGCCATCGCTTACGTTCTGCCGGTGCTGATACCGCTTTGGCACCTGAATTTCGGTCAGGTCGGTCTCCTCATCGGCATGGGCTATGCGGGCCAGCTCGTCGGCTCGATTTTCTTCGGCTGGCTCGGCGAGCGCATCGGCCGCGTGCCGTGCTTTCGCTACACGCTCATCCTCTACACCGTGATGAGCGTCGTCTGCGCTTTCGCATGGAACTATGACTCTCTACTCTGGATGCGCGCCGTCCAGGGCCTGGGTCTCGGCGGCGAGATGCCGATCCTCGCGAGCTATATCGGCGAGTTCGCCAAATCCTCGCATCGCGGCCGCTACGGCCTCGGCTTCCAGCTCTGGTTCTCGATCAGCTTCGTCTTCGTCGCCGGGATCAGCTATTGGATCGTGCCGCATTTCGGCTGGAAGGCGATGTTCTTGGTCGGCGCCATCCCCGCTCTCGTCGTCTTCCCGATCCGCAGCTTCATGCCGGAATCGCCGCGCTGGCTCGCGAACAAAGGACGCTTCGAGGAGGCCGATAAAATTCTCACCGAGATCGAGGACAAGATCTCGCAGCACGGCGCGAAGCCCTTGCCGCCGATCCCGACCAATGTCGCGCTCGTCAAGCCGTCGACCGCGCGCATCACCGATCTTCTGACCGGCGTTTACCGCAAGCGGACGCTCGCCGTCTGGACGATCTGGTTCTGCACCTACATCATCGTCTACGGCCTCAACACCACGATGCCGTCGCTCCTGCGCACGGTCTATCACGCAACCTTGCAGCAATCGATCGCCTACGGCTTCTACGCCGCGGCGCTCGGCCTCGTCTTCACCGTCTCCGGCATCTTCCTGATCGATATCTACGGGCGCAAGCCGCTCTTCATGCTCGGTCAGCTCTGCAGCGCGGTGCCGTTGCTGCTCCTCGCCTGGTATAGCGCGCCGGATATGAACCTCATCGCCGTCATGGGGCTCGCGATGTTCGCCGCCGCCTTCAACAGCATCCTGGCGCTGGGCCTCAGCACCTACACGGCCGAGCTCTACCCGACCGAGATGCGCGCCATCGGCGTCGGCGTCGGCAATGCCTGGGTGCGGCTTGCCGCGATCATCGGGCCGATCTTCATCGGCTGGGTGATGCCGCATCTGGGCCTCAACACGGCTTACTTCGTCTTCGCCATTTTCGGGATCATCGGCGGCTTGACCGTGGCGATCTTCGCGACCGAGACGCGCGGCAAGGTGCTCGAAGTGCTCTCGCCGTCGCTCAACCGGACGCCGGCGGAGACGAACGCGGCCAGCGGCGCTGCCACGCGGGAAGCACCGCTGGGTTGAGCACATAAAGCGGCGGCTCGCCCGCGAGCGCGCGGGCGATGTTCTCGATCGCGACCTTGGCGATGGCCTCGGCGCCCTCGCGCGCATGGCCGACCGCGTGCGGCGTCAGGATCATGTTGGGGAGGCCGCGCAAGGGGCTCGTGGGCGGCAAGGGCTCGGTCTCGAAGACGTCGAGCGCGATCTTGTGAAGCCGCCCCTCTTGTGCGATCGCGACGATCGCCGCCTCTTCGACGATGCCGCCGCGCGCCGTGTTGACGAGGATCGCCTCGGGCTTCATCAGCTTGAGCTTCTCGAGCGTCAAGAGCCCGCGCGTCTCCTTGTTGAGGGTGGCGAGAATGCAGACGATGTCGCTCGTCCGGAGCAGCGTGTCGAGATCGACGCGCGCGACGCCCTCGGGCAGCGGCGCCCGCAGCCGCGGCGTGTAGGTCTGGAGCGTCACCTCCCAATTCGCCAGGCGCTGCGCGATCGCCCGCGCCATATTGCCGAAGCCGATCATGCCGAGCGTCTTGCCGCGCAGCATGCGCGCCTTCTGCCGCGGCGGCGGCGGGACGTTGTTCTTCATCGCCTCGATCTTCTCGGGAAAATTGTGAAGGCAGGCGAGGACGAGCATGATCGTCGCCTCCGCCATGCTCAGATAATTCTCCGGCACCTGCCCGTTCGCGATGACGATGCCGAGCTCGGTCGCGGCCGGGATATCGAAGCTGTCGACGCCGATCCAGGGCGTCACCACCGCGCGCAGCTTGGGCGCGCGCTCCATCATCGCGCGGGTGCAGGGCGCGCCGCTGACATAGAGCAGATCCGCGGTCGCGAGCACGTCTTGCCGGGCGAGAAATGCCGCCACGTCCTTGTGACGGACGACCTCGTGCCCCTTTTCCCTGAGCGCTGCCTCGACCGGCGCGATCGCGTAGTCGATGCCCGGCTGCGATACCACAACGATCTGCATGAACACTCGCCCCTTTCCTTCGGTTTCGGGCGGATCAGTTTAGAGGAGCGCGATGAGAAAGGAGAGCGTCGCGATGAAGCCGAGCGCGGTGCGAACGGCATGGAGCGAAGCCCATTTCTCGATCGCCTGCCGCGTTTCGGGGCCCACCGCCGCGCCCTCGGTCGCCATCAACATCTTGTTCGTCGGCATGATCGCGCGCAATGTCCAGGGCACATTCGCGATCATCGCGATGGCGCCGACGAGAAACCATCCGTCGCGCAGCTGCCACCACGCGATCAGCCCGAGCAGGCAGCTGATGACCGTGAGCGGCGCCTGCATCGCAAAGCCGCGCTGATAGGAGAGCTTCCACTCGGCGAGCAGCGCGCGCTCGTCGAGCGCAAGGCGCGCCGGCTGCTCGGCGATGTTGATGTAGAGCGCGGCGCCGGCGAAGATCGCGGCAAGGATCAAGGCAAGAAGGCCGGCGAGCATGGCTTCATCCGACTCTCAGCAAGTTGCGGAAAACCTCGGCGTCATGGCGAGGCGGCCGGATCCCGAGCTTGTCGCGGGACGCGGCTCGCGATGACAGGTTACTGGCGCTATACTAACGGCAACAAAGGGCGCTTCACCAGGGAGATCGGGCATGGCCATATCGCCGACCGCTTTGCGCAAGGACCAGAACCTCCGCAATATTCCGCCGGCCGAATGGGCGGCGCGGGTCGATCTCGCCGCCGCCTATCGCTATGCGCAATATGCCGGCTGGAACGATCTCATCTTCAACCACATCACCCTGCGGGTCCCGGGCGAGCCCGATCATTTCCTCATCAAGCCGCATGAGCTTCTCTTCGAAGAGGTAACCGCCTCGAGCCTTTTAAAGCTCGACATGGAGGGCCGGCCGATCGGCGAGGACAAGCCGATCAACCCGGCCGCGACCACCATTCATTCGGCCGTGCTAATGGCGCGGCCCGATCTCAACGCTGTCGCCCACGTCCATACCCAGCCGGGGATCGCGATCTCGGCCTTGAAGGGCGGGCTCAAATTCCTCTGCCAGGAAGCGATGCTGTTCTACAACCGCATCGGCTATCACGATTTCGAAGGGATCGCGACCGACAGCGATGAATGCGCGCGGCTCGCCCGCGATTTGGGCGCCAAGAACCGCGCCCTCATCCTGCGCAATCACGGGCTCCTCACCTGCGGCGGCAATATCGCCGAGGCCATCACCTCGATGAGGATCCTCGTCTCCATCACCGATATGCAGCTGCGGGTGATGGCGACGGGCGGCGAGATCAACGAGCCGTCGCCCGAGGTCTGCGAGCGCACGGCGCAGCAATTCGAGCGCGCGCGCGAGAAAGGCCAAGGCCGCGCCGAATGGGCGGCGATCCTCCGCCGCATGGACGCGCTCGATCCGAGCTTCCGGGATTGAGTATTACGCGGACTGCCCGGCAGAAAATGCTAGTCAATCCGCTCAAAACCAAGTGCGCCACAGGGCGACGCCAAACCTCAGGATAATGACAAGAGCGGTGATCGCGCCCCCAAACGCCACCAAGCCCCCGAGGCTTACGTAAGTCCAGAACGCTGTCGGCTCTCTGTCGCGCCGAATAAGGCCATCCGGCCCAAACTTAATCATCGCGCCAATAGGGCGGATAATTCCTCTCGAGCGGGCGTCTTTAAAGATAATGGCCAATGTCTGAAGGCTAACGGCGTCGACCGCCAGAAAGACAAGGTCTTTAAAGGCTCTCACGATGAGACCATTCGACATCAGCCCTCTCTTGGCGCAACTTCGGTTGCACCTAGAGTGTGTGTCAGCAACTAGCCGAATTATTGATCCGTAGAGTTAAGCCTTCCTTGACATGTCACGGATTCGGCCTTGCAATAGCGCTTCCATGCCCGCTCCTCCCCGCGACAACCAGCCCCCGAAAGACGAAGCGCAATGAAAGTCTATCTGTTCGACCTCGTACCTTACGCTCACCACTTCAAGGAATTTCAAGACCTCCCCTACCCGCTTCCCGGCCGCTATTTCGATCCCAAGACCGCGCAGAAGACTTACGCCGAGCATATCGAGGCGTGGAAGCTGATGGACCGGCTGGGCTTCGACGGCGTCGGCTTCAACGAGCATCACACGACGCCGCATGGGCTGATGAATTCGCCCAATGTCATGGTGGGCGTCGCGGCGCAGCACACGAAGAATTTGAAGTTCGTGATCATGGGCCATCTTCTCCCCATGCATAACCCGCTGCGCATCGCCGAGGAGACGGCGATGGTCGATATCCTCTCGAACGGCCGCGTCATCGCCGGGCTCGCGCGCGGCGCCCCGCGCGAATATCACGTCTTCTCGATGCCGGCCGCCGAGGCCCGCGCCCGTTTCGAGGAGGCGCATGACATCATCATGAAGGCATGGACCGAGGAGCAATTCTCCCACGAAGGCAAATACTGGTCGTTCAAGGATATCTCGATCTGGCCGCGGCCCCTGCAGCAGCCGCATCCACCGGTTTGGATCCCGGTGACCGGGACCAAGGAGACGCTCGACTGGGCAGGCACGCGCAATTATCCGATCGCACTACCCGAATTCTCGCGCGGCCTTATCGAGGATGTGGTCGGCTATTATGCCAAGGCGGCGGCGCGCGCCGGCCACCGCGTCACGCCCGACCAGATCACGCTCTTCGCCGATGCCTGGGTCGCCGACAGCAAGGCCAAGGCGATCGAGGAATACGGGCCCTACTATGTCTACTTCCAGAACATGCTGTTCGGCCACGGCAATGCGACGGCGCTGAGCCGCTTGGGCTCGGCGCGCAACCCCGCTTCCTATGATTATGTGCGGCCGGAAAATCGTGCCGGGGTCGGCGCCGAGCGCGTCAAGACCGCGGCCTTCACCATGGCCGATGTCGAAAAGCGGGTGGCCGACCGCGCCGCCTGGGGCTCGCCCAAGGAAGTGGCCGAGCGCCTCATCGACGAGGCCGAGCATGCGGGCGTCAACAATGTGCTCTTGAACGTCAATCTCGGCGCCATGCCGCATGAGATGTTCATGGAGCAGATCCGCCGTTTCGGTGAACAGGTCCTGCCCGTACTCCATGCCCATGATGTGAAGCGCGTGCGCCCCGCCGAGCTCGTCGGCGCCTGAGGACCGGCGGAGCCGCGCATGCGGCGCGGCTCCGCCTCATCGCCTATCCTTTGACGACGATGTTGTCGCGCACGCTGCGGACGCCTTCGACGGAGCGGGCAATCCGCTCGGCCTGCGCTTTTTGCGCCGCGGTTTCGACGAAGCCGCTCAGCTGAACCACGCCCTGCATCGTCTCGACATGAATGTCGAAGGCCTTAAGTGCCTGGTCTTTGATGAGCTGGCCGCGCACCTTGTTGCTGATCACCACGTCATCGCCATACTGGCCGGCGCTCTCGCGCCCTTGAATCGGCGCGCAAGCCGAGATCGAGCCGAGCGCAGAAATCGAGGCGAGCATGGCAAAAGCCGCGCAGAACTTTGTCATTCCGATTCTATCGAACATCATAACCTTCCCTTTCACACAGGATCGCCTAAGGGCAGCGCAGCATGGCTGCGCCAATCATCGATATCGCCTAAAACGATTGGAGAAAGGCGGGGTTCCGTGACTTAGCGGCGCCCGGCCGCCGCTGCGGCGCTCATCCGAACATCTCGCGCTTCAGGAACGAGAGCAGTTTCGCCCAGGCATCATCGGCCGATTTGGGGCGGTAAAGACTCGCCGCGTGAAAGTCCTGAAAGGCGTGGCCGGTTCCGTCATAGGCGTGGAATTCGTGGCGGATGCCGAGCCGCGTCAGCTCGGCCCCGAGTCGCGCCACATCGGCCGGCGACGGGTTGGTGTCGTCCCGGCCGAAGAGCCCCAAGATCGGGCACCGGATGTTCCGCGTCAGCTCGAAGGGCGCCGGCATCCCCGCGCCGCGCGATTCGAAGATGTTGCCGTGATAGAGCAGGACCGCGGCCATGAAGGTGGGATTGTGGACGAGGCCGAGATAAGCGGTGCGGCCGCCGAGACAATGTCCGACCGTGCCGATTCGATCCGGGCGTACCGCGGGATGGACCCGCAAATGCGCCACCGCCGCGGCGATATCGGCAACAATTTCGCCATCTTTTAGATGCTTCATCGACGCAATGGGATCTTCGTCCTGGGGGCGGCGATGATAAAAATTGGGCGCGGCGGCGATGAGACCGATTTGCGCGAGGCGCATCAGCACATAGCGCGTGAAGTCGTCGAGCCCGCCGCGATGATGCGCGACAAGCACCGCCGGATGAGGCCCCGCCCCGTCGGGTCCCGCGATCGCCATGGTCATGGCGCTGCCCCCGACCGACAGCGCGATCTCGTTCATGAACATGCGCACGCCCTGTTCTGAATGTTGATTGATATGTTAATCGTCTTCTCACGGCGTGCCAAGCAAGCACCGATGCATTCCCGCCGACATCCGCCCTTCCCTTCGATTCATTAACATGGTTAATATCATGTCAACGCAAGCTCGAGCGACGGCGATCACAAAAGAGTGTCTGCGCTCGCGCGCCGGACGCGGAACGCCGCCGAGGGGAAGGAAAAGAGCCGTCATGGCCGCGATGGCGCCTCTCGTCGCGGGACTGCTCGCCGCCGCGACGGTCTCCGCCTCGGCCGAGACGATCAAGATCGGCCTCCTCAAGACCACGGGTTCGGCGCCGATCTTCATCGCGGAGGAGAAAGGTTATTTCAAAGCGGAGAATTTGGACGCGGAGAACGTCTATTTCGATGCGGGGCAGCCGACCGCCATGGCGGTGGTTGCTGGCTCGACCGATTTCGGCGTCGCGGGCCTGGGTGCCGGGCTTTATGCGCTGGCGGGCCAGGGCGCCTTGACCCTCATCGCGGCGCAAGCGCGCGAAGTGCCGGGCTTTCCCAACGGTACCTACATGGTCTCGAGCCGGGCCGGCGCGGCAGGATTGAAGAGCTTCACCGATATTCCCGGCCATTCGGTCGCGATGACGGCGATGGGCAGTCCGTTTCATTACGGGCTCGCGCTTCTCGCCGAGAAATACCACTTCGATCTCGCGACCGTGCGGCTGATGCCGCTGCAATCGATCGCCAATAACATTTCGGCGGTGGTCGGCGGCTCGGCCGATATCGGCATGGCGCCGGCGGCGCAAGCGCTACCGGTCGTCGCCAAGGGCGAGGTCAAAGTCCTCGGCTATGTCGGCGACGAGACGCCGTGGCAATTGGCGGCGGTCTTCACCGCGACCAAGACCGCGAACGACCGGCGCGATCTCGTCGAGCGCTTCTTGCGCGCCTATCGCCGCGGCGCGCGCGACGCCCACGACGCCTTCACCGATGCCGCCGAGCATCGCCGCGATATGGCCGCGGCGCCGGAGATTCTCGCGATCCTGTCGCGGGTGATCGGCCAGCCGCCCGCCTTGCTCGACGCCGGCGTCCAGTACATCGATCGCGAGGCGCGCCTCGATGTGAAGGACGTGGCGCATCAGCTCGCCTGGTACAAGACGCAAGGCTTGCTGAAGG
>CAYMNX010000513.1:0-14343 GCA_964391905.1 uncultured Rhizobiaceae bacterium | reverse complement strand
CGGCCGACGACGATCGGCGCGCCGCTCTTCATCTCGATCGACTGGCCGGCGGCGCCCCTGCCGACCTCTTCCGGATACAACCAGCGGCCGTCGGCCGACTGGTAGGTCTCGTGGCAGATCATGCCCTGCGTCATCAAGCCGGCGAACGGCTCCTTGATGCCGAGGTAGCCGCACTGCTTCAGCGCGCGGGTGAAGAAGCGCGAATAGAGAAGGTGAAGCACGGCATGCTCGATGCCGCCGATGTATTGATCGACCGGCAGCCAGTAATCGACCTCGGCCCGCACCATCGCGCCCGCCGCGCGCGGCGAGCAGAAGCGCGCGAAATACCACGAGGATTCGAAGAAGGTGTCGAAGGTGTCGGTCTCGCGCTCGGCCGCGCCGCCGCAGCGCGGGCATCGGACGTGCTTCCAGGTCGGATGATGGGCGAGCGGGTTGCCGGGCTGATCGAAGCTCACATCCTCGGGCAGCTTCACCGGGAGGTCCTTCTCCGGCACCGGCACGATGCCGCATCGGCCGCAATGGATGACCGGGATCGGGCAGCCCCAATAGCGCTGGCGCGACACGCCCCAATCGCGCAGGCGATAGGCAATGGTACGCTCGCCGGCTTGGAGCTGCATCAGCCGGTCCGCGGCGGCGCGCTTTGCCTCGGGAACGGCGAGACCGTTGAGGAAGTCGGAATTGAACAGCACGCCGTCCTGCTCGGTATAGGCTTCGTCGCCGATCGTAAAGCTCTTGGCATCGGCGCCAGGCGGCAGGACGACCGGGATCACCGGCAGCTTGTATTTGCGCGCGAAATCAAGGTCGCGCTGATCATGCGCAGGGCACCCGAAAATCGCGCCGCTGCCATATTCCATCAGCACGAAGTTGGCGACATAGATCGGCAGCTCTTTGCCGGCGATGAAGGGGTGACGCGCTTTCAGCCCAGTATCGAAGCCGCGCTTCTCGGCGGTCTCGAGCACCGCCTCGCTCGTGCCCATGCGATTGCATTCGGCGATGAATTCGGCGAGCGCGGGATCTTTCGCCGCAAGCGCGGCGGCGAGCGGGTGATTGGGAGCGATCGCGCAGAAGGCGGCGCCATAGAGGGTGTCCGGCCGCGTCGTAAAAATCTCGAGCCGGTCACTGCGCCCCTTCAAGGCGAAGAAGGCACGCGCACCTTCGGAGCGGCCGATCCAGTTCTCCTGCATCAAGCGCACGCGCTCGGGCCAGCGCTCGAGCGTCTTGAGCCCGTCCAGGAGCGCGTCGGCGAAATCCGTGATCTTCAAAAACCATTGCGACAACAAGCGCTTCTCGACGAGCGCGCCCGAGCGCCAGCCGCGGCCGTCGATCACTTGCTCGTTGGCGAGGACCGAATGCTCGACCGGATCCCAATTGACCCAGGATTCCTTGCGATAGGCGAGGCCTGCCGCGAGGAAATCCAGAAACATCTTCTGCTCGTGCTTGTAGTAGTCGGGATGGCAGGTCGCGATCTCACGCCGCCAATCATAAGAAAGCCCCATGCGCTTCAGCTGCTCGCGCATGACGGCGATGTTCTGGAAAGTCCAGGTCGCGGGATGGATGTTGCTCGCGATCGCCGCGTTCTCGGCGGGAAGGCCGAACGCGTCCCAGCCCATCGGATGCAGCACGTTGAAGCCTTGCGCGCGTTTGTAGCGCGCCACCACATCGCCCATCGTGTAATTGCGCACATGGCCGACGTGAAGCTTTCCCGAGGGATAGGGAAACATCTCGAGCACGTAATATTTAGGCCGCTTCGGATCGGCCTCGACATGGAAGGTGCCGCGGTCACGCCAGATGGCCTGCCACTTCTCTTCGGTTTCTTTGGCGTTATAGCGCGCCATCGCGCGACAGCCGTCCGGCTCCTAAGCGTATTGCTGTATTAATATGAAGATGGCGGGTTATTTCGCCACCGTGCTCATGCGAATCTGGCGTGCGCGCGCAAGAATCGCATTCTCGATGCCCGTTCCGGTGGTCTGATCGACCGCCGCGTCGACCCACTGGCCGTTCGGCTCCTTGTTCTGGCGGAAGACGCGGGCGCGCACGCCATCGGCGCGCAGATCGCGGCCCAGGATGAAAATGTTGATCTTGAAGCGCTCATTCGGGGTCTCGGGCGGGCTGTACCAATCGGTGATGATGGTGCCGCCGAAGGGATCGGCCGAGGCCAAAGGCATGAAGGAGACGGTGTCGAGCGAGGCGTGCCAGAGGAAGCTGTTGACGCCGATGCCGCTGCCGCCGGCGCCCCCGGAATTGTCGCTTTTATCGGGCGCGAACAGCGCGTCGAGAATGCCTTTCGGCTGATGGTCGGGGATGTTGCGGTAATCGGAGAAGACGTCGGGATTGCTCCATTTCGGATCGTAGTGATAGGGGTCCTGCGCGCGGCGCTCCGCATCCGGATCATTCCCGGCCCACCGATCGGGGTTAAACCAGCTGGCGCAACCGCCGAGCAGCCCCAACGCAACGGCGCACATGCCAAGCTTACGGCCGATCCGCGCAATTCCGATCGACATGCCGAACTCCCTCAAACCTACCCGCGCCAAGCGCGCGCGTTCCGCGGCGAAAGATTAGCTTAAACCGCCGCGCGCCGCAAAGCGGACAAATTGCTGCAATCATTGCCGGAAGGTCGCAGCGGCGAAAGCGATCCGCGCTGTCCTTGACCTGCCGCGCGCCGTCTTGCAGCTTCGCGCAAAGGGAGGAAGCATGAGCGGAGCCGATGTTATCGCCGCCAACCTCGCCGCGCTGCGGCGCCGCATTCACACGGCGGCGACGGAGGCGGGCCGCGATCCTGCCGGGATCGTTCTGGTCGCGGTCTCGAAGACCCATGCGCAAGCGGCTGTCGCGGCGGCGCTCGCCGCCGGGCAGCGCGTCTTCGGTGAGAACCGCGTGCAAGAGGCGGCGGCGAAATATCCGGGGCTTAAGGCGCGCTTTCCCGATCTTCGGCTTCATCTCATTGGGCCGCTGCAGACCAACAAGGTCAAGGAAGCGGTCGCGCTCTTCGACGCGATCGAGACGGTCGATCGCCCGAAGCTCGCCGAGGCGCTCGCCAAGGAGATGGCGCGGCAGAATCGGCCGCTCGATTGCTTCATCGAGGTCAATATCGGCAACGAGCCGCAGAAGGCTGGCATCGCTCCCGCGGCGGCCGACGAATTCATCGCCGCGTGCCGCAACCGCTGGAAGCTGAACCTCAAGGGCTTGATGTGTATCCCGCCCGAAGGCCGCGACCCCGCGCCTTACTTCCGTGCGCTCGCGACGATCGCCAAACGCAATGAATTGCCGGAGCTCAGCATGGGGATGAGCGCCGATTTCGAAACCGCGATCGCCTGCGGCGCGACGCTGGTGCGCGTCGGCACGGCGATTTTCGGCAAGCGAAACTGATCGCGGAGTAAGGGAGAACATCGTGTCCAACGAGCCGAACGCAGCGCCCGACAGCACCGCGGTGCGCGTCGCCTTGTGGCGGGCCCTCCATGTCGAGATCGATCCGCCGCCGCATGTGTTCGAAGACGAGGTCGGCCTCAAGCTGGCGGCCCCGGATGAAGGCTGGCGCAGCCGTCCCGATATGGATCCGCAATTCACCCGCCTCTTCCGCGCCTCCATCCTGGCCCGCGCTCGCTTCATCGAGGATCTGGTCGCGGAACAGGCGGGCCGCGGCGTCGGCCAATACGTCATCCTTGGCGCCGGACTCGATACCTTCGCTCAACGCCGGCCCGAGCTCGCATCCCGCCTGCAAATCTTCGAGGTCGATCCGCCCGGCCCTCAGGCCTGGAAGCGCCAGCGCCTCGACGAGCTCGGCTTCGGCATTCCTCCTTGGCTGCGCTTCGTGCCGGTCAATTTCGAGGCCGGCGCATCCTGGTGGATGGAGCTGACGGGCGGCGGCTTCGATGCCGGCAAGCCGGCGGTCATCGCTTCCACCGGCGTCAGCATGTACCTGACCAGGGACGCCGTCGCGGCTATGCTACGCCAGGTCGCGACGCTCGCTCCGGGATCGACGCTCGCCCTGAGCTTTCTGCTGCCGCTCGAGTTTGCGGATCCCGAGGTGCGTCCCGGTCTTGAAATCGCGGCGAAAGGAGCGCGCGCCAGCGGGACGCCCTTCATCAGCTTCTTCACCCCGACAGAGATGCTAGCGCTCGCGCGCGAATGCGGTTTTAAGCATGTCCAGCACGTCTCGGCCGCCGACCTCACCCGGCGCTACTTCGCGGACAGGATCGACGGCCTTCGCCCGCCCAACAATGCCGAGGAATTGCTGGTCGCGACGACCTGAGCCGCAGCTGCACTATGCGATGATCACGCGCGACTCGCGGTCGGCTTCTTTCAGCACGGTGAGGAGATCGTCGCGCGCGAGCGCGACGCAGCCCTGCGTCGGCGTAAAATCGGGCGCGGCGAGATGGAGAAAGATCGCGCTTCCCTTGCCGGGCTCGATCGGCGCGTCGTTATAGCCGAGCGGAATGATCAGATCGTAGAGCGCATCCTCGTGCCATAGCGTCTCGGCGCTTGCCGGATAAGGCAGAGCGACAAGGCGGTTGTAGGCGCTGTCGTCGGGCGCATCGCACCAGCCATCGCTCGCGCGCAGCGCGCGGCAAGGCAGCGCCGTGATCGGCAGTGCGACGCGGTCGGCGCGATAGAGAACGCAGCGCATCGCGAAGCTTCCGACCGGCGTTGCGCCGTCGCCCTCGCGCTTTTCGGCGCTGACGCCGGCGCGGCCCAGCGCGCAACGCATGGGCTTGCCGCCCCAAACCGCCGTTCCGGTGCGATTAACCAACAGATCCATGCCGACACCCTGCCCTTTCTTGCACGCCGGTGTGATAATTCTTAGGGCCCTTCCGTCCTATATAATGGGATGATGATCGGGATCGCCGAAACCGACGCTGTTTCGGGACCGGCGGTTATTTTGCCGGCCGATCCCGATTTGCGCGATCGCCATACCAAGGAGTCGCGGATCGGCCGGTTGCGCCGTGGCGCGATTATTCTCGCCGCGCTCGTTCATGGTGCGATCCTGGCGGCAGTCCTGCTCGACTTCCCCCTGACCTTTGCGCCCCCGCCGGCTCCGCCGCCAGCGATTCCGGTACAGTTGGTCAAGGAAGTGCCCCCGCCGCCGGCGCCGCAGCCAAAACCGGCCCCGACACCGCCGCAGCATTTCTATGATTTGCGCTCCGGACCCGATCAGGAGACCACCGCCCCGCCGAGCGGCGAGACGAAGGGCGCCGAGGCTGCGCCCAAACCCGAACCGCCGCCGCCCACCCAGGCCGAGGCGCCGGAGCCGGCGCAACCGAAACCGCCTCATCCTTCTCCGCCCGCATCACCCAAGCCCAAGGAAGCCGCGCGCGAAACCGCGCCCAAACCCGAAAAGCATGTCGCGGCCAATATCAGGCCGGGCGAAAAGGAGCGCTCTGGCGATCCCTATCTCAACGCGATCAGCGCCAGGCTCGAGCAGCATCGCAGCTATCCCGCAAGTGCGGTCGGTCCTTACGGCTTGCGGCTGGAGGGTGTCGCCGTCTACGAGGTCGGAATCTTGCCGACCGGCGCACTTGCCGGAATGAGGCTTGCGCGCTCGTCCGGCTCGCCCGTACTCGACGAGACGGCGCGCCAAATGATCGTGCAATCGGCCCCGTTCCCGCCGCTGCCCAACAACTATCCGCGTAACGGCGTCGTCATCACCTGGACCGTGCCGGTTTATCCGCCGGAACCGTGACCGGTTCGCGGATGGTTGCGGCGGCGCGCTCGTTCTATTATCTATGATGTTATCCAATGGGGATGGGGTTCCCCGAAACCGCCTGTAAAGGCTGATGACTCCTACCGTCTAAGATGCGGTGGGAATCTGTCCGCGACCCGCCGCGACGCGGCGGGTTTTTTGCTGCCGCGTCACGGAATGCCTGCGGGCGGTAGCAATGGAGGAATCTCGTGCAGCATCTTTCTCTCGCAACGCCGCGCGCGGGCGGCGTCAAGCCATGAATCCTGTTGCCCTCATCACTGTTGCGCTCGGCGGCGCTTTGGGCTCGCTCGCGCGCTATATCGTCGGCATCTATGCCGGCCGCTGGTTCGGCACGGCTTTCCCGTGGGGAACGCTCCTCATCAATGTCTCAGGCTCGTTTCTGATCGGCGCCTTCGCCGAAGCCTTCGCGCTGCGCTGGGACTCCGCTTTTGCGACGCGCGTTTTTCTCATTGTCGGAATCTGTGGCGGCTACACGACGTTTTCGACTTTCTCGCTCGACGTCGTGACGCTGATCGGTCGCGGCGAATTCCTCGCAGCAGCGATTTACGCCGCCGTGTCTGTCGTCCTCTCGATTGCCGCGCTCTACGCGGCGCTGCACGTGATGCGGCTCTGGCTCGTTTAGGCCGCGCTCAACCTGCCGGCGCCATCTTGTGGTCGATCGCCCCGAAGATCGATTGGCCCTGCGCATCGAGCATCTCGATGCGCACGCGGTCGCCGTATTTGAGGAACGGCGTCTTCGCCGTCCCATCCGCGGCCTCCTCGACGGCGCGCGCCTCGGCGATGGTGGCATAGCCGCGCTTCGTATCGTGGTTCGAGACCGTACCGCCGCCGACGATGGTGCCGGCACTCAGCGCCTGGGTCATGGCGCAGTAGGAGATCATCTTATCGAAGCCGTGCACCGCCTCGCCGGCATTGGGATCGCCGAAGAGCTTGCCGTTGATCGTGCAGCGGATCGGCAAATGCACGCGGTTGTCGCGCCAGGCGGGGCCGAGCTCGTCCGGCGTCACGCAAACCGGGGTGAAGACCGAAGCGGGCTTCGAGCGAGTGAAGCCGAATTGGCGCTGTAGCTCGACGCCTTGGACATGGCGCAGCGACACGTCATTGACGAGCATGACGAGCTCGATCTTCGACGCG
Organism: uncultured Rhizobiaceae bacterium; assembly: GCA_964391905.1. Classification (GTDB taxonomy): domain Bacteria; phylum Pseudomonadota; class Alphaproteobacteria; order ATCC43930; family CGMCC-115725; genus CAIKMD01. The sequence continues at coordinate 7,511 of CAYMNX010000513.1, read as the reverse complement.
GCGATGGCGGGCGAGGCGCCGTAAGGCACGTAATCGGTGATGACCGCGACCTCGCCCTCGAAATCGACGCCCCAATCCTCGCTGCCGATCGGCACATCCTCGCTCGGCGCAAGGAACCCGTCGGAGCGGCCCTGATAGACGGGCGGCTCTTTCAAGAACCATTCGGGCGCCGGCCGGCCCTTGGTCATGCGATAGCGATGCGATTCATAGGCCGTGCCGTCGAGCCATTGAAACGACCGCGGCAGCGGGGAATGGCAGCGTGCCTCATCGAAAGGGAGTGTATTCTTGAGCCCGCTCATGAGGCGGCGGTAACGCTCTTCCAAGGCCGGCTTGCAGCGCGCCCAATTGTCGAAGGCGTGGCGCAGCGACGGCGCGATATCGGCGGCGCTGGTCATCGTTTTGAGATCGCGCGAGACCACCACCAGCTCCCCATCGGGGTGAGCGGTGCGAAGCGTTGCAAGCTTCATGGCTCCCTCCCCGCGCTTTCCTCAGGCGAAAATCTCGGCGAAGAAGTTCTGCATTGCGAGCCAGGAGCGCTTGTCGGCCTTTTCGTTGTACGCAGCGGGCATGCCGGTCGTCGGCAGATTCCAATTGGTGAAGGTGTGCACGGCGCCGCCATAGGCGACCAGCTGCCAATCGACCTTGGCGTCTTCCATCTCCTTCTCGAAGGCGGCGACCTCGGCCGGCGGCACCACCGGATCGATCGCGCCGTGCAGCACCAGGACCTTGCCCTTGATGTTCTTCGCATCGGCCGGGTTGGGCGTCGAGAGCTGGCCGTGGAAGCTGACGATGCCCGCAACGGGGGCGCCGCTGCGCGCGAGCTCGAGAACGACGATGCCGCCGAAGCAATAGCCGATCGCGGCGATCTTCGTGCGATCGACATCGGGGTGACCCTGCAGGATCGCGAGCGCGGCGTTGGCGCGGCCGCGCGTGAGCTGGCGGTCCTTATAATAGGGGGCGGAGATCTGCTCGCATTCGGGGAAGGAATTGGCGCGAATGCCCTTGCCGAAAATATCGGCCGCGAAGGCGACATAGCCGAGCTCGGCCAGCATCTCGCAGCGCTTCTTCACATAGTCCTGCAATCCGTTCCATTCATGCGCGACGAGGATTCCGGGACGCTTGCCCTTTTTTGCGTCGTCATAAGCCCAGAAGCCTTCGCAGACCGTGCCGTCATGCCGGTATTCATGGATTTCGGTCTTGATCATCTTGCCCTCCCGCCCTCTTTGGTTGGCTGCTTGACGCAGTCCTAGCATTTGCGGCCATGGGCGGGCAATGTCGCGGCGCGCTGCCGGATATTGGGGCGGCGCGCGATGAACGGATCGGTATGGCGAGAAGGATAGGCCACGCCGTTGTTAAGTTCGCGTAGCGATCCGCGTTTGGTGTAATCTTTTGTTAACCAACGCTTGGCATGCTGCGCCGCAGCGGCAGCTCGCGTCGAACCTTTTGTAACGGCCGCCGCCGCCGGTTTATTCCGCGAGGGCGGCGCCAAATGGCAAAATTTCTGATATCAGCCTGCAGATGGGCAGCAGCGATGCTCTGGCTTCTCGCCCTCGCGGGTGCGGCGCAGGCCGGGATGATCGAGAGCCGCGATGATCCGTCGGATTGGACCGCCGGCCTTGCCGCGCCCTCGAGCCAGCACCCCGATCGCGGTACCAATGCCCGCTGCGTCTCCATCGATCCGACGCGGCCATCGGGCCAATCTCTCCCATCGAGCATTGATCGGCCGGCCTGCACGCTCCCCGCGACGCCGGCTTTGGGGAATCGCGAATTCCTGCGCGTCTCGCACGCGGATGTGTCGATGGCGCTCGGCTATGTCGACGGCGCTCAACCGGGATCGGGCTTGATACGCCTCTTGACGAGCTTCAGTCATTTTCTCAGCTCGGGTCCGCTTGCCGGATGGCAATTCCGTGCCGATGCGCAGCTCGGGCGGCCGCCGACGGTCGGTCCCGATAGCGCATTCGACGAGCGCGTGAAGCTTTTTCTCGGCGCCAAGCCCATCGCCGGCTGGAACTTGCATTTCGACGCGACCGCGACGAATCAGGGCGCATTCAGCCTCGATGCCGGCGCCGCGCGAAGCCTCGAGGTTGCGGCGGATATCTCGCGCATCTTCATCGTCCCGGGCTGGGGCCAGGCACACAGCCTCGATATCCGCTTCGCGGAGGAAAATACGGAGGATCGCGTTGCCGGAACCAGCGAGGAGTCGAAGCGCGCGACTCTTGGTTATTCGCACAATCTCGGCTTTGGCTCGATCGGCGCCGATTTCGCCCTGATCCGTTTTTCGCCCGGCGACAACACGACCCATATCGACGCGCGCAGCGAGATCAAATTCTCGCGCCCGTTCTGATCCGGGCCGGCGCGATACGCGACGGCGTCGGTTTCTTCTCGTCCGTTAGTCCGTCACTTCGATAACGCCCATCATGCCTTTGTCCTCGTGGTCGACCGCATGGCAATGATAGACGAAGCGTCCGAGGATGACGGGATCGGTGAAGGGAATGACGACCTTCAATATTCCCGGCCCCGCCGCGGTCGCGGGCGGCGTCGAGAAGGTATCGCGCAGACTGTCTTCATTCTGACGGACGCCGTTGATCTCGGTCACGAGGAAGGCGGTCTGATGAATATGGAAGCTGTGATACTGCTCGTCGGTGTTGACGATCGTCCATTCCTCCGTATCGCCGAGCCTCACTCGCTCATCGACGCGGTTCTCGTCGATGACGCGGCCGTTGATCATGAAAACTTTCCGATCCGCGGTGCGCGAATAATTGAGAACGCGCCGGTGCGCGATCGGGCTTGACCGCACCTCGTCGATCCAACGTCGGCCTTGGACGCGCTGCGCCAGGATCTCGGCCGCGCTGATTTGCGCCGCCGGCGCCGCGCCCGACGAACGGATCGTCGCCAATTGCTGCGCCGGATCGGGTTTCCGCCAAGCCTCGTTCTGGAACGAGATCGTCGCAATCGGGTAATCGCCGGCCGGCGGCCCCACCGCAATCGCATCGACGCGTTGCCCCGGCCCGAGAAAGAACATGCTCGCTTCGACCGGCCGGCCGAGGAAGTGGCCGTCCGTCGCGATCGTGTAAAGCCGCACGCCGGCCATGTGAAGCTTGATGAAGAGCGTCGCGCCGATATTGGCGATGCGCCAAAACTGCACCTCGCCCGGCCTTATCGCCACCACCGGGTTGAGCTGGCCGTTGATCGAAATGATCTCACTCCCTTCGCCGGGCTCGGCGTGCTTCAAGAGGAAGAACCGCTCGGGCAGATCCTTCAGAATCGGATAGAATTGTTCGGCGCCGTCGATGACGATCGCGCCCGACATCCCGCCCAGTATCTGCGGCGCGACGACGCCATGCGCATGCGGGTGATACCAGAAGAGACCCGGCCCTTGGCGGTCGCCGGCAGGAAGCCGCACCACGTAATTGAATTGCCGACCGGGCGCGACATGGATGAAGACATTGTCGCTGTTGCCGCGCGGCGAGACGGCAAGACCGTGATAATGCAGATTGGACGGCTGATCGCTCAGAGCATTCTCGAAGCGGATTTGCATCGTCTCACCGACACCGGCCCGGAGCAGCGGCGGGAGATAGCTGCCATTGTAGAGCATGCCCCTGAACGCATAGTTGCCGAGCTGTACGCGGCCCGGCGCTGCCGTGATCGTGGCCGCAAGGACGCCGCCGCGGCTCCGTAGCTGCGACGGCTCGATCAGCGACACGCCGGGCTCCGCCGCCGCCGGCGCCGAACGCAGCAGCGCTGGGCCCAAGCCCAGAGCGCCGAGGCTGGAGAGAAAAGCGCGACGGCTTGTCGCGCGCCGCGCGAGCGGGGAATGCGGCAACAATCGATCGGGCAGCGTCATCGCCCGTTATTTCGTGGCGCTCGCGGCGAATGCAAAAAGGAGAAGCGCTTCCATCGCGCTGGCGCCGCGCCGCACGGATTTGTGATCTCGCCGTCGCGATGGAGCCGGCACGCGAGAAATGCATTTCGCGCAGACTTGTCGGCTGGCTTTTTGCTCGCCAGATCAAGATTGTGCGAGGGCGGGCGCATGACTGCGAGGCGTCCGTGAAATACCGCCCTATTCTTGCTCCGATCCTTGCCGTGATTGCCGTTGCAGCGCTTGGCGGCTGCGCCTACCAGCCAACCTATAGTTACGTGCCGGTGCCTTGCGCACCGGTCGCTGGCGCTCCCGCCGCCGGAGAAAACGCGCCGGCGCCGACATCGCTGGCGCCCGCGCCGAACGCGCCGAATATTCCGGCGGCGCCGGGCGCGGCGGCTCCCCAACCTCCGGCGCAATATTGCATGGTTGCGGTGCCGAACGACACCTATGCGGCCGACTATACCTACTGGGACGATGATTGGCCCTATTACGGCTGGCCTTATTCTACCATCGGCTTCGGCGGCTTTGTCGGCAGCGGTTTCGATCGCGGGTTTCACTTCCATCGCGGCTTTCATCGCTTCCACGGCGCCGGCTTTCACGGCGGCTTCCATCACGGCTTTCACGGCGGCGGCTTCCATCACGGGTTCCATGGTGGTTTTCATGGTGGCGGCTTCCATGGTGGCGGCTTTCACGGTGGCGGAAGGCATTGATGAAGCGCGCGCCACATCGCCGGAATGGAAGACAGGATGCATCGCCATGATGGGCTGAGGCAGCGGCCGCCCTTTGCTTCCGATCATGACGCGGAACCAGAAGACGTTGCTGTCGTTGCGGTACGTGGCTGCAGGGCGGATCAGCGGGGGGTCATGGCGTGAGCGCAACGGCGGGAGTGCCAGCGGCATCGGGCGGCGCGCCGCCCACCAGCAGCTCGCGATCCGCCACGGGGCTTCTGCTTTATGGCGCGCGTCTCTGGGTCGCCGTTTGTCTGGCGCTTTATGTCGCGTTCTGGCTCGAGCTGCAAAACCCGTTTTGGGCCGGAACCACGGCCGCGATCGTGTGTCAGCCGGTGCTCGGCGCATCACTGCGCAAGGGATGGTTCCGCTTGATCGGCACGGTCATCGGCGGCATCGCCAGCGTGGTGCTGACCGCCGCTTTCCCGCAAAGCCGCGCCGGCTTTCTGCTCGGCCTCGCCTTGTGGTGCGCTGCTTGCGCGTTCGTCGCGAGCCTCCTGCGCAATTTCGCTTCCTATGCCGCGGCGCTCGCAGGATACACGGCTGCGATCGTGGCCGGCGACGAGCTCGGCTTGGTCGGTGGCGCCAATGGGGATGCATTTCAACTCGCCGTGGCGCGGGTCAGCGAGATCGCCATCGGCATCGCCTGCGCCGGCCTCGTTCTCGCCACCACGGATTTCGGCGAAGCGCGACTGCGCCTCGCGGGCCAGCTTGCGGCACTGGGCAGCGACACGCTCGCCGGCGTTATTCGCGCCTTCCGTCTATTGCCGACGCAACAAGCCGATTCGCGCGCGCAGCGCCGCGCGCTGATCCAACGTGCCGGCGCGTTGGAGACGGTGATCGACCAGACGCTGGGCGAAGAATCGGCGTTGCGCTTCCGTCCGCGGCCGCTGCAAGCGGCGGTCGACGGCTTGTTTTATGCGCTGTCCGGCTGGCGTACGGTCGCGGCGCATCTGGAGCGCTTGCCGGATGACGTGGCGCGGCGCGATGCCGAATCAGTGTTGCGGGCGCTGCCCGGACAAGTGGCCGCCGCGCCAGGACGAGATTCATGGCGCGGCGAGCCGCAGCATTTGCGGCGTGCTTGCCTTGCCGCCGCCCGCCGCCTGCTGGCGATGAACGCCGAAACGCCGTCTTTGCGATTATTGGCAGATCGCACGGCCGAGGCGCTGCTCGGCCTGCGTCATGTGCTTGCGGCCCTCCTTCTCCTCCAGAATCCGCGGGCTTCGGATCCGCGCCGACAGATCGCGCGCATCCGCGTGCCCGATATCCTGCCGCCGCTCGTCAACGCGATCCGCGCTTTCGTCGCGGTCGGCGCAACGGCGCTGCTCTGGATCGTCACGGCATGGCCGGGCGGTGCGACGGCGCTGATCTTTACGGCGGTAACGGTGACGCTGTTCTCGCCGCGCGAGGATGCGGCCTATGGCATGGCACGCAGCTTCATGCTGGGGACGGCGATCACCGCCGCGCTCGCCTGGATGATCGGATTCGGCGTTCTGCCGCGGCTCGAAGGCTTCGTGGCTTTCAGCCTCGCTCTCGGCTTGGTGCTGGTGCCCGGCGGCGCGCTCTCCGCGGGGAATTGGGCGCAGCCGGTCTTCGTCGCGCTCACGGCCAATTTCGTACCGTTGCTCGGCCCGGCCAATCCGATGGTCTATGACGTCACGCAATTCTACAATACGGCCATCGCGCTCTTGGCCGGCGTCGGCATCGCCCTCCTCGCCATGCAGCTTGTGCCGCCGATCTCCCCTGCCCTGCGGGCGCAGCGCCTTCTCCTGCTGACGCTGCGCGACCTGCGGCGCCTTGCGGTCGGAGGAATGCGCATGTCCGCTCTCGATTGGGAAAATCGCATCTATGGGCGATTGGCGGCGATGCCGACGCAAGTCGATGCCTTGCAAAACGCCCGCCTTCTCGCCGCGATGGCGGTTGGTACGGAGATCCTGCGCCTGCGCCGCCTTGCCTCGCATCTGCCCACATTCGATACTTTGCGCGACGCGACGGCGGCGCTGGCGCGCGGCGACAGCGCCGCGGCGATCGCGGATCTGCAGCGCTTCGAAGCAGCCGCGGCCAATGCCGCTGCGGCCGACTTGAAACGCGGACTGCGCGCGTGCGGCGCCGCGCGCGTGATAACGGAGGCGTTGGCGCAGCATGCCTCCTATTTCGATGCGGCACGACCGTGAGCTTCACCGAGTTCGATCTTTTCGGCGTCTATGTTGCGCCGATCGCCCCGATCGTGGTGCTCGCCTGGATCGTGCTGATGCCGCTCCGCCGCCTTGCCGATCGCTTCGGTCTTTTGAATCACGTATGGCACCCCGCGCTGGTGGTGCTGTCGTCATATGTGATCGTTCTCGCCGCGCTGACGCTGCTCGCGGGCAGGCTGGGGTTCTAGCGTGAGCGGGGCCGATCTCCGTCGCGATGTCGATCGTGCGCGGGCGCCCGATATGGGACTCCGCCGCCGCTCGCTCCGCATCGTGCCGGTGCTCGTCACCTCGATTTTCCTCATCCTGGCGGCGCTCGCGGGCCTCGCCCTGTGGGAGGCCTATATGGCGGCGCCGTGGACGCGCGACGGCACGGTTCGCGCCTATGTCGTTCAAGTATCGCCCGAAGTGGCGGGACGCATCGTGCAGCTCGCGGTCGCGGATAATCAATTCGTGCACAAGGGCGATGTGCTGATGCTCATCGACCCGACCGATTACGCGATCGCGGTAACCCAAGCGGAAGCGGCGGTCGACCAGGCGCGCGCCACCGCCGAAAATGCCGAGCGCGAGGCGCAACGGCGGGCACGGCTGTCGCAGTACGCGGCCTCGGAGGAAGAGCGCCAAAGCTTTGCGAGCACGGCGCTCGCGGCGGAGGCGGCGCTGCGCCAGGCCATGGCCAATCTCTCTCAGGCTCAGGTCGCGCACGGACGGACAACCGTCCGATCGCCG
>CAYMNX010000512.1:0-5463 GCA_964391905.1 uncultured Rhizobiaceae bacterium | reverse complement strand
CCCATTGAAAACCGCTTTGAAAACGCTATTGTCCCAGCCCTGGCTTATAGCCCAGAACCGGGGAGGATGCCATAACGAGCGGGACCAGCGGCAACAGCCTGACGTATCGCGACGCGGGCGTGGATATCGATGCCGGCAACGCATTGGTCGAGGCGATCAAGCCGCTGGCACGCGGCACGGCGCGTACCGGCAGCGATGCGGGATTGGGCGGCTTCGGCGCGTTCTTCGATCTGCGCGCCGCCGGCTATCAGGATCCGATCCTGGTCGCCACCACCGACGGCGTCGGCACCAAGCTGAAGATCGCGATCGAGGCGAACCTGCACGACACGATCGGCATCGATCTCGTGGCGATGTGCGTCAACGACCTGGTGGTGCAGGGCGCCGAGCCGCTGCTCTTCCTCGACTACTTCGCCTCGGGCAAGCTCGACGTCGCGCAGGGCCGCGCCATCATCGCCGGCATCGCCGACGGCTGCAGGCAGGCGGGCTGCGCCCTGGTCGGCGGCGAGACGGCGGAGATGCCGGGCATGTATGCCGGCGGCGACTACGATCTCGCCGGCTTCGCGGTCGGGGCGGTCGAGCGCGGCCGGCAGATCACCGGCGCCTCGGTCAAGGCCGGCGACGTGGTGCTGGGCCTCGCTTCGTCGGGCGTGCATTCCAACGGCTACTCGCTGGTGCGCAAGGTCGTGTCGGTCGCCGGCCTCGACTACGCCAAGCCGGCGCCGTTCGCTGCGGGACCGCTCGGTCAGGCGTTGCTGACTCCCACCCGCATCTACGTGAAGAGCTGCCTCGCGGCGATCCGTGCCGGTGGTTCACCGGGCGGCGTCAAGGCGCTGGCGCATATCACCGGCGGCGGCTTGCTGGAGAACATCCCGCGGGTGCTGCCCGCGGACACGACGTGCGCGATCGACGGCGCGAGCTGGCCGTTCCCGCCGGTCTTCGCCTGGCTCAGGAAGACCGCGGGCATCGACGCCCAGGAGATGGCGCGCACCTTCAATTGCGGCATCGGCATGGTGGCGATCGTCGCACCGTCCTCGCTCGCCGCCGTGGCGGCGGCGCTGAGCGAAGCGGGCGAGCGCGCCACGGAAATCGGCCGCATCATTCGCCGACCCGCCGGCCATGAAGGCACCGTCCTGCTGCATACGGAGAGCGCTTGGCCCGGCTGAAGGTTGCCGTTCTCATCTCGGGGCGCGGCTCCAATCTCCAGGCGCTGATCGACGCTTGCGCCAAATCCGATTTTCCTGCGGCAATCGCGCTCGTCATCGCGAATCGCGCCGATGCGGCGGGGCTGCAGCGCGCCGCCGCCGCCGGGATCGCGACGCAAGTCATCCCCCATCGCGATTATCCGAGCCGCGATGCCTTCGACGCCGCGCTCACCGCTGCGCTCGAAGCGGCCCAGGTCGATCTCGTCTGCCTTGCGGGCTTCATGCGTCTTCTGACGCCCGGCTTCGTGACGCGGTGGCGCGATCGCCTCATCAACATTCACCCGTCGCTCCTGCCCGCCTTTCCCGGCCTCGACACGCATGCCCGTGCGCTGGCGCAAGGCGTACGCTTCACCGGCTGCACTGTCCATTTCGTGCGCGCGCAGATGGATGACGGGCCGATCATCGTTCAGGCGGTGGTCCCGGTGCTGCCGGGCGACAACGCGGAAAGCCTCGCGGCGCGCGTCCTCGACGCCGAGCACAAGGCCTATCCGCTGGCGCTGCGCCTTGTCGCAGAGGGTCGCGTGAAGGTCGTCGGCGAGCGCACCGAGATCATCGGCGGTGACGCCGGAAGCTTTCTGCGCCTCAATCCGCCGGAGTAGCCCGCGATGGCGATCGCTGCGAAGCTCGGCGCGATCGCGGCGTTCTGGCTCGCGATCGGTCTCGTGCAGACCTTCAATTGGGGCCACGGGGTCGCGAAAGCCGTGGTGATGGCGCTGCTGCTGATTGCCACGCCTTTCATCATGGCCGGCACCCGCGCCGGTTCGGCGCCGCTGCCGCCGCGGCTTCACCGCATGATCGCAATCGCGCTCGGCGTGCTGCTCGTCGGCAATATCGTCTTCCTCGGCCTCCGGATCGCGCATCCGCGCCTCATCGATATCGCGACCACGACGCTCGCCGCGGGCGAGGCGCTGCTGCACGGCGCCAATCCCTATACGCTGCCGATCGATGCCGGTCCCGAAGCAGCCGGCTTCACCGGCTACAAATACCTGCCGGTCATGATCGCGGCCTATCTGCCGCTTGGCGCGATTTTGGGAGCGCGCGGCATTCTTCTCACCAACCTCGTCATCTTGCTCGCTTGTCTCTGGCTGATGCGGCGGCTCGCCGGCACGGCGCTCGCGCCGCTGCTCCTCCTGATGCTGCCGATGGTTTCGGCACAGCTCTTCGCCAAGGGAGCGACCGACCTTGTCGCCGTGTTGCCGCTGCTCGCAGCAGCGGCGGTGGCGGAGCGCAGCGGCTTTCTCGCCGGCCTCGGCGTCGGCTTGTCGATAGCGGCAAAGCTAGTGCCGGGCGCGCTCTTCCTGCCCTGCCTCCTCCCGGCGCTCGGACGCTGGCGCTATATCGCGGGCGTTGCCGTCGGCCTCACGCCCCTCCTGCCCTTCCTCGTGCTCTCGCCCCACGCGCTGATCGCCAACACGTTGCTGTTCAATCTCCAGCGCGTTCCCGATGCCACCAGCTGGATGCTCGATGCGCCGGCGGCGGCGATCGGCGCGGCGCATCTTGCGATGGCGGCGGTCTATCTCGCTGCCTTTGTCTATGTGTGGCGACAGGCGCCGCCGCTCGTCGCCCGCTTCGGCATCGCCGCCATGTTGACGCTCGCCGCCATCTTGAGCGGCCCGGCCGCGCACCACAATTACCAGCTTTGGTGGCTGCCGTTTTATTGCGTGCTGCTATCGGCAGCCCTGGCGCCGTCCGAGACTTGCCAAGAAACCGGCTTTCGCTATACCTCTGCGCTCGGCATCGATACGAGGGGATCTTAACGTATGGCAACCGATCTGGAGCTCGAGCGACATCGCGAGACATGGCTCGGCTTTGCCCGGCTCATGCGCTGGGCCGTAGGGCTGGTTGTGGTCGTGCTGGTCGGGATGGCGTTGTTCCTGCTCTGACGGGTGGCGTCAGGCCGTCAGGCGTTTCGTCCCGGGTTCGGCGGAAGAAGCAGCAGCCCAGCGCTCCGCCGGGATGATCATCGTGGCGATGGTGCCGCGTCCGAGCTCGCTCGTCAGCCGCACCTTGCCGCCATGAAGGCGCATCAGCCGGTCGCAAATGGCAAGGCCGAGACCGGTTCCTTCATGATTGCGCGAATGGCTGCTATCGGCCTGGTGGAAGGGCTCGAAAGCGCGCGCCAGGTCGAACTCGCGCATGCCGATACCGCTGTCGCGGATCTCGATCCGGATATCCCCCTCTGCGGCACGGAACGCGCGAATATCGATGCGACCGCCCTGCGGCGTGAATTTGATCGCGTTGCCGAGAAGATTGAGAAGAACCTGGCGCAAGCGCGGCCCATCGCCGCGCAGGGCCGGCGGCGCTTGCGTCAGGTCGAGGCCGAGGCGCAGGCCGCTGGCGACCGCGCGCTGCTGCACGAAACGCACCGCTTCCTCGATGAGGCTCGGCAGGTTCAGAATCTCCTCGCGCAGCGTGAGCCCTCCCGACTCGACCTTCGCGAAATCGAGAATATCGTTGATGACGGTCAGCAAGTGACGGCCGCTGCTGATCACATCGGCGGCGTAGGCTTTGTAGGCCGGCACGCCGACCGGTCCCAGCAACTCGCCGTTGATTACTTCGGAAAATCCGATGATCGCGTTGAGCGGCGTGCGCAGCTCATGGCTCATGGTGCCGAGGAATTCGGATTTGGCGCGGTTCGCCGTCTCGGCCGCTTCCTTCGCGGCGCGCAGCTCTTCCTCGGTGCGCTTCCTTGCCGAGATCTCCTCGACCATGCCTTCGTAGTATAAAAAGCGCCCGTCGCTGGCGCGGACCTCGCGGCAGCTCTCCGAAATCCAGATCACCGTCCCATCGCGGCGAAAGATCTGCGATTCGAACCCGGCGACGACGCCCTTCTCGCGCATTTCTTTGATGAAGTCGTCGCGCCGCGTTTTATCGACATAGAGCTGCCCGCCGATATTGGTCAGCGCCGCGAGCAATTCGGTCGGCGTCTCGTAACCGTAGATTCGCGCGAGCGCTGGATTGGCCGTGATGTATTGCCCGTCGGCCGTGGTCTGGAAGATTCCCCAGACCGAATTCTCGAAAATGCCACGGTAGAAGCTCGCCTGCTGATAGGCCTCGCGCTCGACGGCGATGAGGCGGGTCATATCCTGGACAGTGCCGCTGAGGAGTTCGGGACGCCCGCGCGCGCTCAACCCCACCCGCGCGCGTCCATAAAGCGACGTGATCTTGCCCGGCGCTTGTACTATGCGGAAAAAGCATTCCTCGGCCGCGGGGCGGCCGTCGGTCGGGCAGGACAGGAACAGCTCGACCGACCGACGATCGTCCGGATGAACCAGGCTTTGAACGCGCGCGATGCTCGGGCGCACGGTCTCATCCCAACCGAAGATGCGCCGCGTCTCGTCAGTGACGCGAACCGTACCGGTGCCGAAATCGATCTCCCAGCTGCCGAGCGCGGCGAGCTTTTGCGCGTTTGCCAATTGGTGCTCGCGGCGCGGCGAGGTCGTCGCCACGCCGTAACCAGGTTTCTGCGATCGCCCCACGCCCGTTGCGGCGCGGGCGCGCTTGAACCGCCCAGCCACCATGATTCGCCTTCTCGGGGAATTTACGGTGCAGGTGCTAAAAAGCCCTAAAAAACAACTGCTTATTTTGTGTGCAGGGCCGATCGACGCGGCCGAGCGAAGCCGCGCCGCCCGTGATTTTTAGGGACAGATCTCGATCCCGGCAAAGAAGAACGCGATCTCGATGGCCGCGTTCTCGGCCGAATCCGAGCCATGGACCGAATTGGCTTCGATCGATTCGGCAAAGTCGCGCCGGATCGTGCCCGGCTCGGCCTTCTTGGGGTCCGTCGCGCCCATGATGTCGCGATTGAGCGCGACCGCATTCTCGCCCTCGAGGACCTGCACCACGACCGGACCCGAGATCATGAAGGAGACGAGATCGCCGAAAAAGGGCCGCGCCTTGTGCACGGCGTAGAAGGCCTCGGCCTGGGCGCGCGTGAGCTGTAGCCGCTTTTGCGCGACGATGCGCAGGCCTTTCGCCTCGAACTTTGCATTAATCTGCCCCGTCAGATTGCGGCGCGTCGCATCGGGCTTGATGATCGAGAGGGTGCGTTGCAAAGCCATAAGTTCCTGCTCCTTTTGCGGCAAGGGTATAGCGAGGGCGCGCTCGTCCTTCAACCGCCGCCATCGGCGCCGCGCTTCACCCAGCCCGATGTCGTCTGCTCCCAATAGGTGAGATCGTGGCCCGCTGCCTTGGCCTCGCGCCAGCGCTGCCGCGCGGCCGCCACCGCGGTCTCGTCATTGCCGTCGAACAGGTCGAACGC
>CAYMNX010000511.1:0-4314 GCA_964391905.1 uncultured Rhizobiaceae bacterium | reverse complement strand
GGCCCGCCGCGCGATCACGCGCCAGATGAAGCGCCAGGGCAAAGTCTGGATCCGCATCTTCCCGGACGTGCCGGTGTCGGCGAAGCCCGCCGAGGTCCGCATGGGCAGCGGCAAGGGCACGCCGGAGTTCTGGGTCTGCCGGGTGAAGCCGGGACGGATCATGTTCGAGCTGGACGGCGTGCCGGGGCCGATCGCGCGCGAGGCCTTCGCGCTGGCGTCGGCGAAGCTCTCGGTTTCGACGCGAGTGGTCACGCGCGTCGGCGAAGGAGGCGAGCCATGAAAGCTGGGGACGTGCGCGCCAAGACCGATGACGAATTGAAGTCCGAGCTCGATCAGCTCGGCAAGGAAGTGTTCAATCTGCGCTTTCAAAAGGCGAGCGGCCAGCTCGAGAACACCGCGCGGGTGCGGCAGGTGCGGCGCGACATCGCGCGCATCAAGACCGTGCTCGGCGAGCGTTCGCGCAAGGCCGGGTAAGGGAAAGAGATAACACATGCCGAAGCGTGTCCTGACGGGTGTCGTGGTTTCCGACAAGGCGAACAAGACCGTGATCGTGCGCGTCGAGCGCCGGGTCATGCATCCCGTCTACAAGAAATTCATCATGCGCTCGAAGAACTACGCCGCGCATGACGAGGAGAACGCGTTCAAGACCGGCGATCTCGTCCGTATCGAGGAGAGCCGGCCGCTGTCGCGCACGAAGCATTGGGTCGTGCTCGCGGGCGGCGAAGCCGTGTCGGGAAGAAAGCATGTGAGCGCGGTCGAGATCGACCAGCAGCCGCAGCAGCGTCGGCGCCGCGCCCGCGCCGCCAAATCGCCCAAGCCCGCCGCCGCAACGCCGGAGTAAATCGCCATGATCCAGATGCAAACCAATCTCGACGTGGCCGACAATTCCGGCGCGAAGCGCGTCCAATGCATCAAGGTGCTGGGCGGCAGCAAGCGCCGCACTGCGACGGTCGGCGACATCATCGTCGTCTCGGTGAAGGATGCGATTCCGCGCGGCCGCGTCAAAAAGGGCGACGTGCACAAGGCGGTGATCGTGCGTACCGCCAATGCGATCCGCCGCCCCGACGGCACCGCCATCCGCTTCGATCGCAATGCTGCGGTGCTCATCACCAACCAGGACGAGCCGATTGGTACGCGCATTTTCGGGCCCGTTACGCGCGAGCTGCGTGCGCGCAAGTTCATGAAGATCGTCTCGCTCGCGCCCGAGGTGCTTTGAGATGAAGTTCAAGATCAAGAAGGGCGACAAGGTCGTCGTGATCAGCGGCCGTGACAAGGGCAAGAGCGGCGAGGTGCTGAGCGTGCTGCGCACCGAGGAGCGCGTGCTGGTGCAGGGCGTCAACATGATCAAGCGCCACACCAAGCCGCGGCCCGGCGAGCCTGGCGGCATCGTCGAGAAGGAAGCGGCGATCCACATCTCGAATGTCGCGCATATTGACCCCAAATCGCAGAAACCGACACGGGTCGGCTACCGTATTCTCGAGGACGGCCGCAAGGTGCGCTTTGCCAGGCGCTCCGGCGAAGTCCTCGACGCCTGAGGAAGACACCATGGCAACGCGTCTCAAAGACCATTACGACAAGGTCGTTCGCCCCAATCTGATGAAGGAGTTCGGCTACGGCAATCCGTTCGCCGTGCCGCGGATCGAGAAGATCGTCATCAATATGGGCGTCGGCGAAGCCGTGCAGGACACGAAGAAGGTCGATGCCGCGGCGAAGGAGCTTGCCGCGATCGCTGGACAAAAGCCGGTCATTACCCGGGCGAAGAAATCGATCGCGACCTATAAGGTGCGCGAGAACATGCCCCTCGGCTGCAAGGTCACGCTGCGCAAGGACCGCATGTACGAGTTTCTCGATCGGCTCGTGAACATCGCGCTGCCGCGCGTGCGCGACTTCCGCGGCATCTCGGGCAAGAGCTTCGACGGCCGCGGCAATTACGCGCTCGGCCTCAAAGAGCAGCTCGTTTTTCCCGAAATCAATTACGACCAAGTCACGGATGTGCGTGGCATGGATATTGTCATCGTGACGACGGCCAAGACCGATGCGGAAGCGAAGGCGCTTCTCAAAGGTTTTGACATGCCGTTCGTCAATTGATCCCGAAAGGGCAAGGTGAAATGGCCAAGACCAGCTCCATCGATAAGAACCGCAAGCGGACGCAGCTCGTGAAGCGTCTCGCCGCCAAGCGCGCCCGGCTCAAGGCGCAGGCGTCGGACAAGCAGCTGCCGCCCGAAGAGCGTTTTGCCGCGCGCCTCAAGCTCGCCGAGATGCCGCGCAATTCATCATCGACGCGGATCAAGAATCGCTGCGAGCTGACCGGGCGGCCGCGCGGCTACTATCGCAAGTTCAAGCTGTCGCGCATTGCGCTCCGGGAACTCGCCTCCTTGGGCCAGATCCCCGGCATGGTCAAGTCGAGCTGGTAAGGGAGAGAACGGCATGTCGATGAGCGATCCCCTCGGGGATATGCTGACTCGGATCCGCAATGGCCAGCAGGCCCATAAGTCGGTGATCCAGTCGCCGGCCTCGAAGATCCGTGCCAATGTGCTGGAAGTGCTGCAGCGCGAAGGCTATATACGCGGCTATAGCCGCGCGGAAGTGCGTCCTGGCATCGCCGAGCTCCATATCGAGCTGAAATACGTCGATGGCGAGCCGGTCATCCGCGAGATCACGCGTGTATCGAAGCCCGGGCGTCGCATCTACTCGCGGATTTCCGACTTGCCGCGCGTCTATAACGGTCTCGGTATCTCGATACTCTCGACCCCGCGCGGCGTCATGTCGGACAACGAGGCTCGCGCCGCCAATGTCGGCGGCGAGATTTTGTGCCGCGTCTTCTAAAGGCAGAACCCATGTCCCGAATTGGCAAAGTGCCCGTCACGATCCCGCCCGGTGTCACCGTCGACATCGCCAATGGCAAGCTCACGGCCAAGGGCAAGCTCGGCACGCTGCAGCTCGTCGTCAATAACGAGGTCAATACGACGGTGAAGGACGGCAAGGTCGTCGTCACGCCCAAGAACGAGACGAAACGCGCGCGCATGGCCTGGGGCTCGACGCGGGCTCATGTCAACAACATGATGACGGGCGTCACCACCGGCTACACCATCAACCTCGAGATCAACGGCGTCGGCTATCGCGCTGCGGTGCAAGGAAAGAACCTCGTGCTCCAGCTCGGCTACAGCCATGACGTGAATTTCGCGATCCCGCCCGACGTGAAGATCGCTTGCGAGAAGCCGACCTCGATCGCGATCAGCGGCGCCGATAAGCAGCGCGTCGGACAAGTCGCAGCCGTCATCCGCTCGTTTCGTGGTCCCGAGCCCTATAAGGGCAAGGGCATCAAATACGAGACCGAGACGATCCGGCGTAAAGAAGGCAAGAAGAAGTAGGAGCGCGCATGAGCGGCAAATCCATCACTTCTTTCAACAAGCGCCGCACGCGGGTGCGCGCGCGCCTCGCCCGCACCAATGCGGGCCGGCCGCGGCTCTCCGTCTTTCGCTCGTCGAAGCATATCTACGCGCAGATCATCGATGACGTCGTCGGCCGGACGCTCGCTTCGGCTTCGAGCCTCGATGAATCGCTGCGCTCCGGCTTGAAGACGGGCGCGGACAAGGCGGCGGCGGGTGCGGTCGGCAAGCTCCTCGCCGAGCGTGCCAAGGCGGCAGGCGTGACGGCCGTCGTCTTCGATCGCGGCGGCTATCTGTTTCATGGCCGGGTCAAGGCTCTGGCCGACGCCGCCCGCGAGGGCGGTCTCGATTTCTAGAAAGGGCGTTCATGGCAACGACACCATCGGGCAGCGAAAGGCCGTCGCGCGGACGCGGCGGCGGAGGCGATCGGCCGCACCGCGGGCGCGGCGGCGACGGCGAACGCGGCGGACGCGAGCGCGGTGAGCGCGGCGAGCGCGAGGACAGCGAGTTCATCGAGAAACTCGTCGGCATCAACCGCGTCGCCAAGGTGGTGAAGGGCGGCCGCCGCTTCGGTTTCGCCGCGATCGTCGTGGTCGGCGACGGCAAGGGCCGTGCCGGTTATGGCTCGGGCAAGGCGCGCGAGGTGCCGGAGGCGATCCGCAAGGCGACCGATCAGGCGCGCCGGGCCATGATCCGCGTGCCGCTGCGCGAGGGACGGACCCTCCATCACGACATCGTCGGTCATTATGGCGCCGGCGAAGTGGTCGTCCGCGCGGCGCCCCAGGGCACCGGCATCATCGCCGGCGGTCCGATGCGCGCGATCTTCGAGGCGCTCGGGGTTCAAGACGTGGTGGCGAAATCGGTCGGCACCTCCAACCCCCACAACATGATCAAGGCGACGTTTCAGGCGCTCGATCGCTCGGTC
>CAYMNX010000510.1:0-8147 GCA_964391905.1 uncultured Rhizobiaceae bacterium | reverse complement strand
GATCCTTCTCCTCGAAGGCGTTCTCGCCCGGCAGCTTCAAGAGATAGTGGCTGGTATTGCCCGGCTTGCCGCCCCAGAGCCCCCAGGGCGGACAATCGATGCGCGCCGGCGCATGCATGTTCCAGCGCCCTTCGACGAAATTGCGCACATGGACATCGAGGCCGAGCCCGCCGCGGAACTTGCCGGGCCCGCCCGAATCCTGCCGCAGGCCGCGGCGCTCGATCAGAACCGGCGTCTTCATCTCGATCGCCTCGATGCTGCCGTTACGGACATCGCCCTGGCAAACCGAGACCGACGCGGATTCGCCGTCCTCGCTCGGACGCCCGCCCCAGCCGCCGCCCTCGATTCTTTGAACGACGAAGGCCATGCCGGGCTTGGGATTTCGGCCAAATAACACGACCGCCGCGCCCAGCGTGCCGAGATGCGCCGCGGGAATGCGGTCCTTCGCGGCCGGCGCCAGCGCCTTGATGATGGTGTCGACCACGGTTGGGACGATCGTGCTCCACCCCGACATCGGCGCCGGGTAGCGCGCCATCATGATATTGCCTTCGGGGATGACATGCTTCAGCGCCGTGAAGGAGCCTTCATTCACCGCGTCGAGCGGTGCCGTCAGCGCCTTGTAAGCGACGCGCGCACCGGCCAAGGTGCGCGAATTGACGCCTGCTTTGCGCTCGTCCGAGCAACCGGAAAGGTCGATCGTCATCCCCCCGGTCGCCTGGTCGATCGTGACCTTGGCGTGGATGCGCACGCGCTCGCCCTTCTTGACGCCGTCATCATCGAGGAAGGACTCGGCTTCGTAGACACCCGAGGGGAAGAGCGACACGACCTTGCGGCATTTGGTCTCGGTCTCGGCGAAGATGTGCTCGATCGCCGCCATCATCGTATCGCGACCGAATTTTTCGAAGAGCTCGTCGAGCCGACGATGCGCGAGCTTGCATGCGGCGATCTGCGAGCGCATGTCGCCCATCGACGAATCGGGGAAGCGAATGTTGTCGCGGATCACCTTCAGAAGGATCTCGACCGGCTTGCCGGCCTCGTAAATCTTGAGCTGATCGAGCTGCAAGCCTTCCATCCACGGGTCGACCACCTCGGCGCCGCCGCCGAAGCCGGTGCTGATGCCGCCGATATCGATCCAGTGCGCGCGCACCATCGAGAACATCAAAAGCTCGCCCTTGAAGAAATAGGGCATGTAGATGACGACGTTGTTGAGGTGCTGGCCTGCGACCGCCTGGTGGTTGGTAATGATCACGTCATCGGGCTTGAAGCCCGCGGCGCCGTAGCGTTTCATGCCGTCTTCGACGATGGCGCCGAGATCGGCGACGAAATGCGACACGCCGCCGACGTTCTGCGAGACGAGACGCGCATCGGTCGTGAGCATCGCGGTGCAAAAATCGCGCACCTCGTAGATCATCATGTTGTAAGACGTGCGGTGAAGATCGGCGGCCATTTCGGTCGCGATTGCCGGCAAGGCGCTGCGCACGACTTCGAGGGTGACGGGATCGAGCTTCACAGTCATTTTGCGTGCCCCACGGTGATGATGAGTTCGCCGGTATCGGCCACGGCGAGCTTGTCGCCGGGGAAGATCACAGTCGTCGAAGCATATTCGCTGACGAGAGCGGGGCCTTCGAATTTATCGCCAGGCTTCAGCTTCTCGCGATCATAGACGGGACAGTCGACCGCCGGACCTTGGTCGAATTGCACCGGCCGCTTCTCGCGCGGCCCCAAGGTGCCGGTTTTGGCCATCGGCGGCAGGGCGAGCTTCGAGCGATGGCCGAGCGCAACGAGGCGGATGTTGATGATCTCGACCGGCTCGTCGGTCGCGTGATGGGCGTAGCGCTGCTCGTGCAGCGCATCGAAGGCGCTGCGGATTGCCGTGCGGTCGGCTTTCGCCAGCTGCTCCGCATTCACCGGCACCGGCAGCGTAAATTCCTGCCCGACATAGCGCAGATCGAAGAGCACTTGCGTCGACACATTGTCTTTGCGGCCGAGAAGCTTGTAGGCCTCTGCCGTCAACTCCTCGGTAATCTTCTGGATGGTCGCGAAATCGGCCGCGCCGAGCTCGGCGAGATAGGTGCGGACGAGATCATGCCGCTCATCCGCCATGAGCATGCCGAGCGCCGAGAAATGCGCCGGAAAGCGCGGAATGATCACGGTCGGGATGAAAAGCTCGCGCGCGATCGCGACGGCGTGGGGCGGGCCGGCGCCGCCCGAGGCGACGAGAACGAAATCGCGCGGATCGTAGCCCTTCTCGACCGAGACCTCGCGCACCGCCAGGGACATCTTGGCAATGGCGATCTGCACCACCGCCCGCGCCGCGTCCTCGGCGCTCATCTTCAAGGGCTTGGCGATCCGCTCCATGCCCTTGGTCGCAGCCTCGCGATCGAGCGGCATCTCGCCACCCAAGAAGTCATGGGCGCCGATGCGGCCCAAGACCACATTCGCGTCGGTGATGGTCGGCTCGGTGCCGCCGCGGCTGTAGCAGATAGGGCCCGGCTCGGCGCCGGAGCTTTGTGGCCCGACCTTGAGCGCGCCGACATCGTCGATCGACGCGATGCTGCCGCCGCCGGCGCCGACCTCGACGACATCGACGACCGGCGTCATCACCGGATGACCGGAGGCATAGCCGCCGACAAAATAGCCTTCCGACATGGTCGGCTCGCCATCGCGCACGAGGCTCGCCTTTGCGGTGGTGCCGCCCATATCGAAGGAGACGACATTGCTATAGCCAAGCGCGCGGCCGATCTCGGCGCCGGCGATGATGCCGCCGACCGGGCCCGATTCCATCATCGTGACCGGGCGGCTGATCGCCGTTTCCGGCGCCATCACGCCGCCATTAGACTGCATGATCGCGAGCTCGCCCTTGAAGCCGATGCCTTCGAGCCGCGATTGCAGATTGCGCACATAGCCGCCGACGGTCGGGCCGATATAGGCGTTCACCACCGTCGTCGAGATGCGCTCATATTCGCGATACTCGCGCATGATTTCATGGCTGAGCGAGACATAGGCCTTGGGCAGCGCCGCCTGCACGATCTTGCCTGCCTCCCGCTCGTGCTCGGGATTGGCGTAGGAATGGAGGAAGCAGATCGCGACCGCCTCGATCCCCTCTTTCGCCAACACGTCGCAAGCGGCCTTGACGCTGGCCGCATCGAGCTTCTCGCGTACCTCGCCCGACGCTATGAGGCGCTCATTCACTTCGAGCGTCAAATGCCGCGGCACGAGCGGCTGCGGCCGGTGAAAGAAAAGATTGTAGGCCTCCGGGCGATTGCCACGGCCGATGGCGTAAACATCGCGCGTGCCGCGCGTCACGATGAGACCGACCTTGGCGCCTTTGCGCTCGATCAGCGTGTTGATGGCGGTGGTCGAGCCGTGGATCAGATGGTCGATCGTGCCCGGATCGAGATCCGTTTTCTTGATGCAGTCGATAATGCCATCGACATGGTTGCGTGGGGTCGTCAGGCTCTTCGCTTGATAGAACCGGCCGCTGCGGTCATCGAACGCAATCAGATCCGTAAACGTCCCGCCGATATCAACTGCCAGAAACACCACGGTTTTTCGCGCCTCCCCGGTAAACTCGCACCGCCGCGCCAACAGGAAGCAACATCAGCGGTGACAATCAATTCGCCGCGGCGACTATCGCGTGGGAAAGGCGCCGAGACAATCCCTTTTCGCGGCTCTTTTCGTGAGATGCGCTCTGGTCCAGACTGCCCTGCGGTTAACGGATAGGAGGTTCCGAGATGGCGACGTCCACGAAAAGTTCTGCTGAAAGACTGCGCGCTCTGCTGGACGGGCCCGAGCTCCTCGTCTGTCCGGTGATCGGCGATCCGCTGGCCGCGCGGCTCGCGGAGCAAAACGGGTTCCCCTTGGCGCTCTTGGGCGGCTTCGGGATTGCCGCGCTCGGCTTCGCCATGCCCGATGCCGGCCTCATCGATTTTACCGAGGTCGTGACCGCGGTTCACAATGTCTGCGCCGCCGTGCCGGGCTTCCCGATCGTCGCCGACGGCGATACCGGCTATGGCAATGCGATGAATGTGCGGCGGACGGTTACGGAATTCGCTCGCGCCGGAGCGGCGGTGATCCTGATCGAGGATCAGGTCTGGCCGAAGAAGTGCGGCCATTACGGCGGCCGGCGCGAGGTCGTTCCGCGCGCGGAGGCGCGGATGAAGATTCGCGCCGCGGTTGAGGCACGCAACGAGGCCGGGGCCGATATCATGATCCTGGCGCGGACCGATGCGCGCTCGGCGATCGGCTTCGACGAGGCGATGGCACGATGCGAGGATTTCGTCGCCGAAGGTGCCGATATCATCTTCGCCGAGGCGCTCGAGACCGAGGCCGAGCTCAAGGCCTTCGGCGGCCGCTTCAAGCATCCGAAGGTCGCCAATATGATGCCGAAGACCCCGGTCAAGTCGCGCGCGGAATTGAAGGCGATGGGCTTCAACATCGTCACTTACAATGTGCTGGTCCATGCCGCGGTCCGGGCGATGCAGCAGACGCTCAAGGCCTTGCAGGCCGATGACATGGCGAGCGCGCCGCCGCTCGCGTCGTTCGACGAGGTGACGAGCCTCGTCGGCCTGCCCGATTATCTGAGCCTGGAACAGCGCTACAAGACCGTGTGAGCGAGCGGCCTACGTTATGGTGCGTCATTGCGAGCGGAGCAAACCAATCCACGGCGACGTGCGGCCCTCTGGATTGCGTCGTCGCTCTCGCTTCTCGCGCTGACAGCTTAGAGTCGGCCGCGATGGAGCACACGGTCGCTGGGGATGACGGCACCGGGCGCGATATCCGAGAGATTGGCGAGCGCCGCATAATAGGGTGCGAAATCGGGTTGGGTCGCGGCGAAGAGCGCGGCGAAGCTGTCGATGACGAAATAGCTCTCCTGAAAATCGTCGATGCGATAATCGGTGCGCATCACGCGCAGGAGATCGAAACCGATACGATTGGGCGTCGCGCTTTCGAGGCAATAGATCGATTCGCCTTTCGATGAGGCGATGCCCGAGCCGTAGATCCGCGGACCCGCCGGCGTCGCAATGAGGCCGAACTCCACCGTGTACCAATAGAGCCGCGCGAGGTAGTGGAGGCTCCCGAGATTGAGCGCCTTGAGCCCGCCCTTGCCATAGGCCTCCATGTAATCGGCGAAGATCGGATTCACGAGCATCGGCACGTGGCCGAAGATGTCGTGGAAGATGTCCGGCTCTTGAAGATAGTCGAGCTGATCGGCGCGGCGGATGAAGCAGGTCGAGGGGAAGCGCCGATTGGCAAGATGCTCGAAAAACACATCGTCGGGCACGAGACCCGGCACAGCGACAATGCTCCACCCCGTCGCCGCACGCAACACCTCGTTGAGGCGCCGGAAATCGGGAATGCCGTCGGCCGCGACGCCCAACTGTTTCAAACCATCAAGAAATTCGCCGCAAGCGCGCTCCGCCAGCACCGCCTCCTGGCGATGAAAGAGCGCGCGCCAGATCGCATGTTCCTCCGCCGTGTAAGCAGTCCAATCCTGCTCGATCACGGCGGCCCCGGTCATGATCGCAGCCTTTCGGCGAGAATGCGATCGAAGGCGTCGAGCCGCGGTGCGATCCGGCCGAAGATCGTGTCCGGCGGATAACGGCCATCGGCGCCGGCCTCGCCGGCGGGCTTGCCGAGCATCAGCTCGGCCGCTTCCTCGACCGTCTCCACCGCCCAGAGATGGAAGCGGCCTGCCGCGACCGCCGCGGCGACATCATCGTTCAAGACGAGATTGACGCAATTGGATGCGGGGACGATCACGCCCTGCGTGCCCGTCAGCCCGCCGCGCTTGGCTGCGCAGACGCGATAGAACCCCTCGATCTTCCAATGTGCGCCGCCGATCGGCTGGGCGCGGCCTTCCTGGTTGACCGAGCCGGTGATTGCGAGATCCTGGCGTAACGGCAGCTGCGCCAGGTCCGATAGCACCGCGATGAGCTCGGCCATCGAGGCGCTGTCGCCCTCGACACCGCCATAGACCTGCTCGAAAGTGATCGAGCAGGTGAAAGACCGCGGACGCGTCTGCGCGAAGCGGCCGGCGAGATAACCTTCCAAGACCATGGCGCCCTTCTGCTGGATGGGTCCGCCCATCCCGACATCGCGTTCGATATTCACAACACCGCCGCGGCCGGCAAAGCTGCGCGCCGTGACCCTTACCGGCGTGCCGAAGCGGTGATCGCCCGAGGTGTTGACGGTCAGCGCGTTGATCTGCCCGATCGCCGCGCCAACCGTATCGATCATCATCGCGCCTTCGATGATGCTCTGGAGCATACGCTCCTCGACGCGGGCATTGCGCCGCCGTCGTGCTTCATAGGCGGAAATGATCGCCTCCTCGCCGAGCTCTTTCATATGCTGCGCCCGGGCGAGCGGCGCCGCTTCGCAAATCAAATCGTCGATCAGCTCGATTCGCGCGCTCAGCCGGTCGCGCCGCTCCGCCCAGCGCGCGGCGATCGCCAGAAGCCGCGTGATGGCGCCGGCGCTGATGCCGGCGAGGTTCTGCCGCTGCGCCATTGCCGCGATGAGCCCAGCATAGAGCGCCACGCTGCGTTCATTGGCGACAAGATCGCTGTCGATATCGGCGGTGATCTTGAAATAGGTGCGGAAATCCGAATCGCCGTCGAAGAAGGTCGCGTACCAGCGTGGCGCACCGACAAGCACGACCTTGACGTCGAGCGGGATCGGCTTCGGCTTTGGCGTACCGGCGACCGGCGCCATCTCCCGCCGCTGCAGCTCCTCGGTGCGGATCTCGCGATCGCGCAACGCCGCCTTGATGAAGGACCAGGTAACCGGATTGGCGGCCACGGCCTCGGCGCGGAGCACCAGTACGCCGCCATTGGCGCGGTGCAGGGCGCCGGCGCGAATCTGCGTGAAGTCGGTCTGGATCGATCCTTGCGCTTGGCGATATTCGATCCAGCCGAACAGATTCTCGTAGCTCGGATTGCTTTCGAGCACGACGAGCGGATGCGTATGCTCGCCGTGATCGACGAAGAGATTGACGGCGTAGCGCCGCTCCGGCAACTCCGCTTCATTCTCGGCGCTTGGCGTCAATTGAAACCGCTCGGGCGTGTCGATCATGTCGACCCGCGCCTCGGTGAGCCAGCGTGCGAGCCCGCCGAAGCCCGAGAACTCCCGCGCCAGATCCTCGAGCGCCGGGCTCACGATTTCGGCCGCGATGCCGCGATTGAGCTCGCGGACCTGCTCGGCGAGCTTCGCACGCGCATTGACCGCGTGGAGCTGCACGCGCGACAGCGCCGCCGCCAATTCGCGCTCTGTCTGTTCGTCGATCGGAGCAGCTTGCGTGCCCGGCGCCTCGGGTGCGCGCAGCAGCCGTAGCGCGCCATCCTCGCCCTGGATGAGGCGCAGCCCATGCGCTTGCGCCGCCTGCGCGAGGCTATCGGCGTCGGTCGCGACGTCTTTCTGCGCGGCATCGCGCAGCGCCAATACGCGCGCCTGATAGGCATCGCCGGTGAAGGACGCGATCAGCGCCTCGCGCAGCTTTGGGATAAGCCCCATCATCGCGTCGCGAAAGCGGCGCCCGACGCCCGCCGGCAGCGGATGCGGCGTCGGATGATCGGGCTGGCGAAAATTGTTGAGATAGATCCAATCGCTCGCGGCGGGGCGCTTGGCGACCGCGGCCTCCAAATAGGCGAGGGTCGCCGTCATGCGCGCGGCACGGTCTTCGCCCACGACGAAAATGTTGAAGCCGAGCCCCGTAACAGAAAGGCCGAAATCGAGGGCCTCGCGCGCGCGTGCGTGACTTTCGAGATCGAACACTTCCGCGGTCTTCTCCGGCACGGCCGAAAACCGCGGCAATCCTACATCCTTGCCCGAGAGCTTTTGCGCAACCACCCGTATTCCCCCCGCTTTGCACGGCCGAAGATTACGCCGCGCGCGCGAGGAATGCGAGAGACGGCGCTTTCTTGCCCTCATGCGCGACGCGCCTTAAAGTGCGCGCAAGTTAAAGGGAGAAGGGCGATGTTGGCGCAAGAACGGCGCAATCGCTTGCGCGAAGCCATGGCGCAGGCGGGGATCGAGGCGCTGGTCGTTTATGGCAATTCCTGGCAATCCGACTATCTGCGCTATGTCGCCGACTTTCCGATTCTGGAAGGGCACGCGATCGGCGTGGTGGCCCCCGATGGCACGGTCGA
>CAYMNX010000509.1:0-3225 GCA_964391905.1 uncultured Rhizobiaceae bacterium | reverse complement strand
CGATGCGGTGAAGCCGGTCCGACCGGTCGTCCGGCCCGAGGCTTGGACTCCGCCGCCGGCGCAAGGGCGCGGGTTGTTGATCGATCTCCTCGTTTAGCGCGCCGCGTCGTCGTTCAGCATCGAGAGTTTGCACAAAGCGCGAGCGCGCTGCCGCTGTTCGATCGGCGGACACCCGCTCTTTTCCGCCCTTTGGGGCGGAGCTGCGAATTGCTTAAAAGAAAGCCCCTCCTTATAGTGGCCGAGATCTCGCGAAGCTGCCGCGCGGCAGCGCTTCGCCGCACGGGGAGGATATAATGAAGAAAACCGCAAAGCTGCCGGGAGCTCTGGCAGGCAGCCTCTGGCTTGGCGTTGCTTTCATCGGCCTTGGCCTCGCAAACCCGGCGGCTCTGGCGCAAACCGAGATCAAGGTCGGCGTCATCTCGACCATGTCGGGCCCCGATGCGCAGCCGGGCGACGAGATGAACAAGGGCATCGACCTTTACGTCAAAGAGCATCAGAAGGATTTGCCCGCGGGCGTCAAGGTGACGCTCGTCTATCGCGACGACACTGGCGCCAATCCCGATATCGCCAAGCGCTTGGCGCAAGAGCTCGTCACGCGCGACCATGTGAATTTTCTCGCCGGCGCGGTGTGGTCGCCCAACGCCGCGGCGATCGCGCCGATCGCGACCGAGGCCAAGGTGCCGTTCGTCATCATGAACGCGGCAGGCGCGGCGATCACGCGGCTCTCGCCTTACATCATTCGCGACTCCTTCACTCTCTGGCTCGTCTCGACTCCGGTCGGACAATGGGCGGCAAAGCAGGGCTGGAAGAAGGGCTACACCGCCGTTACCGATTATGCGCCGGGCTTCGATGCCGAAGGCGGCTTCACCAAAGGCTTCACCGATGGCGGCGGACAGGTGGTCGACAAGGTGCGGATGCCGTTTCCGACCGACGACTACTCGCCTTTCGTTCAGCGCATCAAGGACACCAAGCCCGACGTCGCCTTCATCTTCGTGCCGGCCGGCAAGAAAGCGACGGCGGTGATGAAGGCCTGGTCCGATCTCGGCCTCACCCAGGCCGGCATCAAGCTGGTGACGACGCAGGACGTGATGCTCGATGAAGAGCTGCCCAATATGGGGCAAGTACCGCTCGGCATCGTCAGCTCCGGCACCTATTCCAACGCCGCGACGCGGCCGGCCAATCAGGCCTTCCTCAACGCTTGGCGCAGCGCCTATGGCGATAAGATCGTGCCCGACTTCCTCTCCGTGGGCGGTTGGGACGGCATGGCCGCGATCTTCGGCGTCATCAAGCAGACGGGCGGGAAATTCGACGGCGATCAGGCGATGAAAATCCTCGCCAATTGGAAGAGCGCCGACAGTCCGCGCGGGCCGATCGCGATCGATCCGGCGACCCGCGACATCATCGAGAATGTCTATATTCGCCGCGTCGAGAAGGTCGACGGCAAGCTCGCCAACATTGAATTCGATACCATTCCGAATGTGAAGGACCCGTGGAAGGAAGCCAATCCACCGAAATAAATTGCAGGCGACGCAGCGCTTGTCATTGAACCTTCGATACAGCCACTTCCATATTCGAGCCGAGCTCTAGATCATGGACGCTGCGCTCTCCGCGTTCATCAGCATTGCCTTTCACGGCACCGCTTTCGCGATGGTGCTCTATCTCGTCTCGGTCGGTCTTTCGGTGACGATGGGGCTGATGGGCTTCGTCAATTTGGCGCATGGCGTCTTCGCCGCCGCCGGCGGTTATTTCATGACGACGCTGATGACGCGCTACGGCATTCCCTTTCCGTGGGCGCTCGGTGCTGCGACTTTGGCGGTGGCCGCGCTGTCGGTGCCGCTCGAGCGTTATCTCTATCGGCCGCTCTATGGCGGCGACGAGCTCGACCAAGTGCTGATGACGATGGGCCTCGTCTTCATGTCGGTGGCGGCTGGCAAGTTCTTCTGGGGGCCGCTGTCGCAGCCCTTCATCCCGCCGGCGGCGCTCTCCGGCCAGATCGATCTCGGCTTCCGCTCCTTTCCGACCTATCGCAGCTTCTTGATCGTGAGCGGCGCCGTGCTGGTGACGCTGCTCTGGCTCGGCTTGGAGCGCACGCGGTTCGGGGCGCAAATTCGCGCTGCGGTCGATAACCGGCGCATGGCGCAATCGGTCGGCATCAACACCTCGCAGCTCTTCACCTTCGCTTTCGCGCTCGGCAGCGGGCTTGCGGCGCTGGGGGGCGGCATCGGCGCCGAGATTCTGGCGATCGACCCGGGCTATGCACTCGAGCATCTCGTCTATTTTCTGATCGTCGTCTCGGTCGGCGGCCTTGGCACCATACGTGGCCCGTTCTTCGCCGCCCTGCTCCTCGGCATTTCCGACACCGGCTTCAAATATCTCCTTCCCGAATTCGGCGCCTTCTTCATATACGCGATGACGATGGCGATCTTGCTATGGCGACCGCGCGGTCTCTTCGGACAATTATGATGGTCGAGACGGAGGCGAAGGTCATCGACCGCTTTGCGCGGCGTCATCGACTCCGCGCGATGGAAGCGCTGCCTTGGGTGCTGGCGGTCGGCAGCTATTTCGTCTTCCCCGACTATCTCGCCTTGGGTGCGCAGATCTTGGCGACGACGCTCTTTGGATTGTCGGCCGATCTTGTCCTCGGCTATGCCGGAATCGTGACCTTGGGCCACGCCGCGTTTTACGGCGTCGGCGCCTATACCGCCGGCTATCTTGCCGCCCATGGCGTCGGTGCGCCGGTCGTCGGATTGCTTGCGGCGGGGGTAGCGGCCGGTTTGGTCGGCGCGCTGTCCGGCTTGGTCATCCTGCGCACCCAAGGTCTCTCGATCCTGATGCTGACGCTCGTCGTCGCCGTGATGCTGCAAGAGGCGGCGAATAAGATGACCTCGATCACCGGCGGCGCCGACGGTTTGCAGGGCATGCAGGTCGGGCCGGTCTTCGGCACTTTCCGTTTCGATATCTTCGGCCACACCGCCTATTGGTACTGCCTCGGCGTTCTCTTCGTCGGATGGGCGCTGGCACGCATGATCGTCCATTCGCCCTTTGGCCGCTCGCTGACAGGCATTCGCGAGAATGTGCTGCGCATGCACGCGATCGGCTCGCCGGTGTTCCTCCGGCTTCTCACCGTCTATACGATCTCGGCGGCGATGGCCGGTGTCGCCGGCGCGCTCATCGCCGAGACGACGCAGCTCGTGGCGCTCAATGTTCTGAGCGTCGACCTCTCCG
>CAYMNX010000508.1:0-1995 GCA_964391905.1 uncultured Rhizobiaceae bacterium | reverse complement strand
CTTAAAACTCCTCTCCCGTTTACGGGAGAGGAAGGGGCCCGTTGCGCAGCAACGGGAAGGTGAGGGCTGCTAAGACGCGCGCGGCGGCAACGCGAATTCGCGCGCGAGCAACTCATAAGAGCGAAAGCGCGCGGCAGGATCGTGCGTGATCGTCACGATCACGAATTCGTCGACGCCGTATTGCGCGCCGTAAGCGAGGAGCTTCGCCTTGCATTGCGCGGGATCGCCGATCACCTGGCGCTGGCGGTTGAAGGCGATGCGCAGGCGCTCCTGATGCGAGTAGTCATAGGCCTCGGCCTCCTCGACGCTCGGCACGGGCCCCAGGATGCCCTGCTCCATCCTGAGGCGCGAGAGATCGCGCGATTTCGCCAAGCGATCGGCCTCGGCTTCGCTCTCGGCGCAGATGACGGCGACGCCGATGCTGCCTTGGGGCTGCGCGTACCAGGCCGAGGGGCGAAACTGCGCGCGATAGGCCGCCATGATCTCGGGCCCCATGCGATCGGTGATGAAATGCGCGAAGGAGAAGGCGCAGCCGAAATAAGCGGCGTAAGCGGCGCTTTGATCGCTCGAGCCCAGGAGCCAGAGCTCGGGCGTCGTCGCCCCGCGCGGCTGCGCCGAGACGCCGGCGAAAGCATGGCCTTGCGGGATTTCGTCGCGCAGATAGGCGAGGAGGTCCTGGATCTGGCGCGGGAATTCCTCGATCGGCAGCGCGCCCGGGCCGTGCGCCAGCGCGCGCGCCGTCACATAGTCGCTGCCCGGCGCGCGGCCGATGCCGAGATCGATGCGGCCGGGATAGAGCGTCTCGAGCATGCGGAACTGCTCCGCGACCTTGAGCGCGCTGTAATGCGAGAGCATGACGCCACCGGTGCCGATGCGCATGGCCGTCGTCGCGGCGGCAAGGCGGGTTGCGAGAATCTCGGGCGAGGCGCCGGCAAGACCTTCCGAGGAATGATGCTCCGCCACCCAATAGCGATGATAGCCCCAGCGCTCGCAGGCCTTGGCGAGCTCGATCGATTCGGCGATCGCATCGGCCGGCGTGGCGCCGGCGCGGATCGGCGATTGATCGAGCACGGAGAGGCGGATCATGGTTTTGCGTCTCTCGCCGGCGCTGATCGCGAAGCGGCTTCACCCCCCCCCCACCCCTCCCCCTTCCAGGGGGAGGGAGAAATTTTGTTGGCGCGGTGATGATTATTCCCTCCCCCCTTGAGGGGGAGGGATAAGGTGGGGGGTGGCAAGAGGCGCGATCTCACGCCACCTTCTCTTCCGTCTGCTCGCGCGTGGCGCTGAAGGTGAGAGACGGCCAATCCTTCATCATGCGCTCCAGATCCCAGTCGTTGCGCGCGAGGAAGACCGGCACGCCGTCATGATCCTCGGCGACGGCGGAGCGGTTCGAATCCTCGAAGCGCTTCAATTCGGCGGCATCGCCCGCGACCCAGCGCGCGGTTTCATATTGGCCCTGCTCGAAGCGCACGCCCAGTTCGTATTCGGCCTTGATGCGCGCCGCCAGCACTTCGAGCTGCAAGGGGCCGACGACGCCGACGATCCAATCGCCGCCGACCAGCGGCTTGAAGACGCGCGTCACGCCCTCCTCGGCCAATTGCTCGAGCGCGCGCTTCAGATGCTTCGACTTCATCGGGTCCTCGAGGCGCACGCGGCGCAGGATCTCGGGCGCGAAGCTCGGAATGCCGGTGATGCGCAGATCCTCGCCCTCGGTGAGCGTGTCGCCGATGCGCAAGGTGCCGTGATTGGGAATGCCGAGAATGTCGCCGGGCCAGGCTTCCTCGGCGAGGTTGCGCTCGCGTGCGAGAAAGAAGACCGGATTCTGGACGCTCATCGTTTTGCCCGTCCGGCCATGCTTCAGCTTCATGCCGCGCTTGAAGCGGCCGGAGCAGAGGCGCAGGAAGGCGATGCGGTCGCGATGCTGCGGGTCGATATTGGCCTGCACCTTGAAGACGAAGCCGGTGACCTTCTTCTCGGCGGGCTCGATCGGCCGCG
>CAYMNX010000507.1:0-3463 GCA_964391905.1 uncultured Rhizobiaceae bacterium | reverse complement strand
GGCGGTGGTGGTGTCGGCCGTCTGGTTCACGCAATTCTTCCTCGCGGGCTTGCCGCTCATATGGGTCGGGGCGTCGGCGGCGGCCGGCGTCGCCGGACTCGCGGGCGCCTATCTCCTGCTGCCGCATGTCGCGAGCCGAATCGACCGCTTCGTCGATCCGGCGAGCGGCGACAGCTACCAAGTCGACCGCTCGATGGACGCCTTCATGAATGGCGGCTGGTGGGGACGCGGCCCCGGCGAAGGCACGGTCAAGCTCTCCCTGCCCGACGCGCATGCCGATTTCGTGTTCGCGGTGGCGGGCGAAGAGCTCGGCCTCATCGTTTGCCTCGTCATCATCGCACTTTTCGCCTTCATCGTACTGCGCGGCTTTACCCGCATGCTGCAGGAGGTGAATCTCTTCGTCGTGCTCGCCGCGACCGGACTCCTCGTTCAGTTCGGCTTGCAGGCGATCATCAATATGGCCTCGGCGCTGCATCTGATGCCGACCAAGGGCATGACTTTGCCCTTCATCTCCTATGGCGGCTCGTCGCTCTTGGCATTGGGACTCGGCATGGGCATGGCGCTCGCCCTGACGCGGCGCCGATTCGGGGATGCCGATACATGACCGAGCGCCTCGTCATTCTTGCGAGCGGCGGTACCGGCGGCCACTTGTTCCCGGCCGAAGCGCTGGCGAGCGCGCTCTTGAAACGCGGCTGCCGCGTCGCCCTGGTGACTGATCGCCGCGGCCAGGCCTTCACCGAACGCGTGCCGGGAGTCGCTTTGCATCGAATTCCTACTGGGCGACTCGGAGCCGGATTCGTACAAAAGGTGATGGGCATCGCTCAACTCACGATCGGCACTTTGGCGGCAGCGCAGCTGCTGCGTCGCCTGAAGCCCGCGGTCGCCGTCGGGTTTGGCGGCTATCCGTCGCTGCCGACAATGCTTGCCGCGACACGCCAGCATGCGGCGACCTTGCTGCACGAGCAGAATGCCCTTCTGGGTCGCGCCAACCGCCTGCTCGCGCCGCGCGTGTCGCGCATCGCGACCTCCTTCCCGACCGTTGAGGGCCTGAAGCCAGCCGATCAGAAGCGCGTCGTCCTCACCGGCAATCCGGTGCGGCCCGAAGTCGCCAAGTACCGTGCCATGGCTTATACGGCGCCGACCGATGCCTTCCATCTCCTCGTCACCGGCGGCAGCCAAGGCGCGCGGATTCTGAGCGCGGTGATACCGGGCGCGCTCGGACGGCTTCCCGCCGAGCTCAAGACCCGCATCCGATTGATGCAGCAGGCCCGGCCCGAGGATGTGGAGCGCGTGCGCGAAACACATCGCGGCAACGGCATCGCGGCAGAGGTCGCCGCCTTCTTCCACGATTTGCCGGAGCGGCTGGCCCGCTCGCATCTCGTCATTGCTCGCGCTGGTGCCTCGACCATTGCCGAGCTCTGCGTCGTTGGCCGGCCCGCGATCCTCGTGCCCTACGCCCATGCGGCCGACGATCATCAGAGCTTCAACGCCCGCGCGCTGGGCGATGCCGGCGCGGCCTGGGTGATACCGGAAAGGAGTTCAGCGAAGAGGCGCTCGCCGCCCGACTCGCCGCGTTTTTGACCGCGCCGCAGGCGCTCGCC
Organism: uncultured Rhizobiaceae bacterium; assembly: GCA_964391905.1. Classification (GTDB taxonomy): domain Bacteria; phylum Pseudomonadota; class Alphaproteobacteria; order ATCC43930; family CGMCC-115725; genus CAIKMD01. The sequence continues at coordinate 1,862 of CAYMNX010000507.1, read as the reverse complement.
GCCGCCGCCGCCGCGGCGCGCGAGCTCGGGCGCCCGGACGCGGCGGAGCGTCTCGCCGATCTCGTAATCGAATGCGCCGCGATGCAAGGCGGCGCTTTGCGGGAGCGCGTCGCATGAGAGCGATTCCCCTCGACATCGGAATCCTGCATTTCGTCGGCATCGGCGGCATCGGCATGAGCGGTATCGCCGAGATCCTGAAGAATCTCGGCTACAAGGTGCAGGGCAGCGATGTCGCGGACAGCGCCAATGTCCGGCGCCTGCAAGCGCTGGGTATCAAGGTCACGGTCGGCCACAAGGCCGAGAATCTCGGTGATGCGCGCGTCGTCGTGATCTCCTCGGCGGTGAAGCCCGACAATCCCGAGGTTCAGGCCGCGCGCCAGCGGCTTTTGCCGGTCGTGCGCCGCGCCGAAATGCTGGGCGAGCTGATGCGCCTCAAATGGTCGATCGCGATCGCCGGGACGCATGGCAAGACGACGACGACCTCGATGGTGGGCGCGCTGCTCGATGCGGCGGGCCGCGATCCCACCATCATCAATGGCGGCATCATCAACGCCCTCGGCAGCAATGCCTATCTCGGCGCCGGCGACTGGATGGTGGTCGAGGCCGATGAGAGCGACGGCACCTTCGTCAAGCTGCCGGCGACGATCGCGATCATCACCAATATCGATCCCGAGCATCTCGACCATTACGGCTCCGTCGAGGCGCTGCATCAGGGCTTCGAGACCTTTGCGAGCAATGTGCCTTTCTACGGCCTCGACATCCTCTGCATCGATCATCCGGTAGTGCAGGGCCTGATCCCGCGGCTCTCGGAGCGGCGGATCGTGACTTACGGCTTCAGCCCGCAAGCCGATATCCGCGCCGTCAATGTCGAATTGGGACGCGATGGCGCGCGCTATGACGTGGTCGTCACCGATCGCCGCAATCAGACGACACGAACCATCGCGGGGCTGAAACTGCCGATGTTCGGCCGCCACAATGTACAGAATTCGCTGGCCGCGATCGCCGTTGCTTGCGAGTTGAAGCTCGGTGACGACGTGCTGCGCGCGGCCTTGGCCGATTTCAGCGGCGTGAAGCGGCGCTTCACCAAGACCGGCGAGGCGCGCGGCATCACCGTGATCGATGACTACGCCCATCATCCGGTCGAGATCGCGGCGGTGTTGAGCGCGGCGCGCGATGCGACCGCCGGCAATGTGATCGCCGTCGTGCAGCCGCATCGCTATACGCGGCTCGCCAATCTCTTCGCCGAATTCTGCACCTGCTTCAACGATGCCGATGCGGTGGTCGTGGCCGATGTCTATCCGGCCGGCGAAGCGCCGATCGAGGGCGCCTCGCGCGATGCGCTGGTCGAAGGCTTGCGTGCGCGCGGCCACCGCCAGGTCGTGCCGCTGCCCGGTCCCGATGCGCTGGCCGTAACAATCGAGGGTCTCGCCCAGCCAGGCGATCTCGTCGTCTGCCTCGGTGCCGGCTCGATCACCAATTGGGCGGCGAATCTCCCTGCGGAGCTCGCCAAGCGCGCGCCTGGAGCGTCCTCATGATGCCGGCCGCGATGGACACGCCCCATCTGATCGACCGCCTGCCGAAGGTGCGCGGCCGCCTGACGGCCGATGCACCGCTCGCGCAAGTAACGTGGTTCCGCGTCGGCGGACCGGCGGAAGTGCTGTTCCGACCGGCGGATATCGAGGATCTGAGCGCTTTTCTCGCGGCCAAGCCCGCCGACGTGCCGGTCACGGTGATCGGCGTTGCGTCCAATCTCTTGGTGCGCGACGGCGGCATCAAAGGCGTCGTGGTGCGCCTCGGCCGCGGCTTCGTCGATGTTGTCGCCAGCGACGGCCGACTCGACGCCGGCGCCGGCACTCTCGACC
>CAYMNX010000506.1:0-5064 GCA_964391905.1 uncultured Rhizobiaceae bacterium | reverse complement strand
CTCGATGCCGTCGAGCGCCGTCGCCGTCGGGCCGATATTGATCCCGAGCTTCCAGCCATAGGCTTCGTAGCCACAGCCCATCAAAAACCGGCGCAGCGACGCCGTGTGACGATCGCTACGCAGGAAGGACGGCACGACGAGAATCGGATGCCCGTCGCCGCGCGGCGCTCGCTTGACCGCGGCGCTGACCGTGCCTGGCCGGATCGGCACGAAATGCGCCGCCGCGCCGATCAAGGTGAGACTCAAGGGCGGCGGCAGCGGCTTCAGCGCGGCGCTTGCGGGTTCGATCGTCATATCATGGGCCATGCATCAAGAGCGCCTTGGTGCCGCAGCGATCGGTTTGGGTCAAGCGCGATCACGATGCTGCTGCTTGAAGCGGCAAAGCGCCGCGCCGCATAATTCGGGCGATGACCGCGCCGCTCATCGTACTCGTCACCGATTTCGGTCTCGAAGGCCCCTATACCGGGCAGATGAAAGCCGTGCTGCGCCGCGCGGCGCCTGAAAGCGACATCATCGATCTCTTCGCCGATGCGCCCGCCGGCAATCCGAAAGCTGCGGCCTATCTCCTCGCCGCCTACGCCTTGTGGTTTCCGCCCGGCACGATCTTTCTCTGCGTCGTCGATCCCGGCGTCGGCGGCGCGCGCATGCCGCTGATGATCGAGGCCGATGGGCGCTGGTATGTCGGGCCCGATAACGGGCTCTTCGAGCTCGTGCTGCGTCGCGCCACGGAGTCGCGAATGCTCGCGATCGATTGGCGCCCCGAAACACTCTCGGCGAGCTTTCACGGCCGCGATCTTTTCGCGCCGGCCGCGGCGCGCCTCGCGCAAGGCGAGATCCCGCCCTCTCACCCGCATGCGCCGATTCGGCACGCCGGCTGGCCCGATGATCTGGCCGAGATCGTCTATATCGACCATTACGGCAACGCGCTGACCGGCCTGCGCGCGAGCGCCGTGCCGCCGGAAGCGGTGTTATCCACAGATTCTCATCGCGTCGCGCCGGCGGCGACCTTTTCGGCGGTTCCGCCGGGCGCGCCATTTTGGTACGAGAATTCGAACGGGCTCGTCGAGATCGCGGTCAATCTCGGCCGCGCGGATGCGGCGTTGCAGCTGCGCATCGGCAGCCCGGTGGCACTATCGGCTTGAAGGGGGCGGCAGAAAGATGCCGAATTTCGCGCTCGAGCGTCGCTGCAAGGGCGTCGTCTGCGGCATTGACGAAGCGGGTCGCGGGCCGCTGGCTGGCCCTGTTGTGGCGGCCGCCGTCATCCTCGATCCCGCGAGGGTGCCGCGCCGGCTGAAGCGCGAGCTCGACGATTCGAAGAAGCTGACGCGCGAGGCGCGCGAGGAATATTTCGCGCTCATCAAGAGCTGCGCTCGCATCGGCATCGGCGCCGCGAGCGTCGCCGAAATCGATCGCATCAACATCCTGCAAGCGACCTTCCTTGCGATGCGCCGTGCCGTGGCGCGGCGCGGCACCCTCCCCGATATCGCGCTGGTCGACGGCAATCAGCCGCCGCCGCTTTCCTGCGAGATCCGCACCGTCATCGGCGGCGACGGGCTCTCGCTCTCGATCGCCGCCGCCTCGGTCATTGCCAAGGTGACGCGCGACAAGCTCATGCGCGCCCTCGCCTTGCGCTATGGCGGCTATGGCTGGGACACCAATGTCGGCTACGCGACCGAAGAGCATCGCAGCGCGATCCTCGCCCTCGGCCCGACCAGGCATCACCGCATGAGCTTCGCGCCGCTGCAGCTCTCGCTCGATCTCGAGCCCAATGCCGACGCGGCGGAGTAAAAGCTCCGCATTTTGGACTCCAATTGTTCTCCTAAGCCTCTGGAATCCCGAAATTTATTGACCCGCGACTCGGCGGCGGGCATCCTCCCGCTTTCCCGCGGGGGAGAGGATGGGGACGGAGAGCGAGCGCGACGGCGCGGTGATCGTCGGGGATTGCGTCGAGGTGATGGGCCGGCTGCCGGACGCGGCGGTCGACCTCGTCTCCCCCGACCCCCCCTACACTCTCCTGCGCCCCGGCGAGCGGCATCGCCCCGACAATTCCCGCGTCGACGGCGTCGAAGAGAGCTGGGACAAATTCGCCGATTTCGCGACCTATGATCGCTTCACCCGCGATTGGCTGACCGCCGCGCGCCGCGTCTTGAAGCCCGAGGGCTCGCTCTGGGTCATCGGCTCCTATCATAATATCTATCGCGTCGGCGCGATTCTCCAGGATCTGGGCTTCTGGATCCTCAACGACATCGTCTGGCGCAAGACCAACCCGATGCCGAATTTCCGCGGCAAGCGCTTCACCAACGCGCATGAGACGATGCTGTGGTGCGCGCATTCCCAGGATGCGAGCTACACCTTCAACTACCAGGCGATGAAGGCCTTCAACGAGGGCATTCAGATGCGCAGCGACTGGATGCTGCCGCTCTGCGGCGGTGCCGAGCGCCTGAAGCGCGACGGCCGGAAGGCGCATCCGACGCAGAAGCCGGAGGCGCTCCTCCATCGCGTGATGCTCGCGGCGTCGAAGCCCGGCGACCTCATCCTCGATCCGTTCTTCGGCACCGGCACGACCGGCGCGGTGGCAAAGCGCCTCGGCCGGCGCTGGCTCGGCATCGAGCGCGACAAGGAATATGCAAAGCTCGCGCGTGCCCGCATCAAAGCGGTGACGCCGCTCGCGGCAGACGAGCTCGAGACGACGCCCGAGAAGAGCAGCGCGCCGCGCATCCCCTTTGGCTCATTGATCGAGCGCGGCCTCTTACAGCCCGGCGAGATCCTGGTCGATGCGCGCCGCCGCTGGACCGCGAAGGTGCGCGCCGACGGCTCCGTGATCTCGGCCGACGCCAAGGGCTCGATCCATCAGGTCGCGGCCGAGGTGCAGGGCGCGCCTGCCTGCAATGGCTGGGAATTCTGGTATGTCGAGCGCAACGGCCAGCTCCTGCCGATCGACCTCTTCCGCCAGCAGATCCGCGCGGAGATGAATTAGGCGCCGTCTTCCGCGCCCATTTTCGAGCTTGCAACGCCCCTCGACTTCCCATCGCTATCGCGATGGGAAGGTGAGGGTTTATATCCGCGCGCGAATATCCTTCACGGCTTCGGCTTCCACCCTTCGGCCGCGAGCTCGGCATTCGCTTTTTCGGCGAAGCTGAAATCGAAGACGCCGGCGGGCGGCGGCATCTTCTCTTTCGGGACGTCGAGCATCACGGCGCGCAGCGCGATATCGAAGGATTGATCGAGATCGGCCATGGTGCCGTTCATCGTGATCGACGGGATCAGCGCGTCGTATTCGATGCCGGTCGCTTCGGCGTTGTTCTGGCCGTGGCGCATCAAGGTCGCGATCGTATCGGCGCGCGAGGCCTTGACGTGCCGCACGCCTTTCAAGATCGCGCGCACCATGCGGCGCACGAGATCGGGGTTCGACTGAATGAGCGCGTCGGAGGTCGCGAGCGCGTTATAGGTCATGGTGATCTCGCTGCGCAGATCGACGAGGCGATGCAGCGTGCCGAGCTTGCCGGAAGCACGCATATCCTCGACCTCGCTCGCATTGACGAGCGCCGCCGGGTATCGGCCCGCGGCGATCGCGGCAAAGCGCGCGAGCCCCGTGCCGAGCGGCGTATAGGAGACGTAATCCGCGGGCAGGCCATGTTTCGCGAGGTAATAGCGGATCGCGATTTCGGTCGTGTCGCCGCGGCTGATGATGCCGATCTGCTGCCCCTTGAGATCGGAAAAGCTCGCGATGCTTTGCTGCGCCCAGATCTGCATCGCCGGATGCGCATCGACGACGAACAGCACTTTGAGCTTCGCGCCTTTGAGGATCGCGCTGATCGCGACCGATCCCGAGGTCGAGAAATCGAGTCCGCCGGCGATGAGCGCCGGCACCGCAACGCCGCCACCTGCCTGCTGCAACTCGGGCTCGATCCCCTCCTCGGCGAAATAGCCCTTGTCGATCGCGAGGAAAAGATCGGCGTATTCGACCGAGCTCAATACGTAGGAGAGCTTAACCTTGTCGGCGGCGGTGCTATTCGTGGCGCAACCAAAGACCGCGGCGAAGAATACGACGGCAAAAAGTTTCATCGACTTCTCTTGCTTGGGTTGAACATGTCATCGCGAGCCGGCCGCGAAGCAATGTTCGCGTCGGCTTCTCGATTGCTTTCGTCGTTTTCACACCTCGCAATGACGCTTCCACGAACAAGCCGTCACAGCTTCGGCTTCCAGCCCTCGGTCTTGAGCTCGGTCGCCGCCTCTTTGACGAAGGAGAAATCGAAGAAGTTGGACGGCGGCGGGAGCTTGGCCGGATCGATGCCGAGCATCTTGGCGCGGACCTCGAGCTCGAGCGCCTGGTCCGCATCCGAGGTAACCGCGGTCGGCGACATGGTTGCGCCGAACTGGTCGTAATTCTCCGCAGCGGCCGTTTCGGTGGAGCCGTGCTTCACCAAGGATGCGACGGTCACGTCGCGCGAGTTGCGCACCACCTCGAGCCCCTTCATCAGCGCACGGACGGTCCGGCGCACGAGATCGCGGTTGGACGCGATCAGCGCATCCGAGGTCGCATAGCCGCCGAAGACCATATGGACTTCTTTGTTAAGATCGATGAGCCGATGGAGCTTGCCGATCTTGCCCGTCCGTTTCATTTCCGCGACTTCGCCCGAATCGATGAGCGCGCCGGGAAAGCTGCCCGAGGTGATGGCGGCAAGGCGCGCCACGCCCGTGCCCATCGGCGTGTAGGAGAGGAAATCGTCGGGCAGGTTGCGCTTGGCGAGGATGTAGCGCATGCCGATCTCGGTCGTGTCGCCGCGACTGATGATCCCGATCTGCTTGCCCTTCAAATCTTCGAGCGTCTTGATATCGGGCTGGACCCAGAGCTCGAAGGCCGAATGATCGGAACCGACAAAGATGGCCTTCAGATGCGCGCCTTTCATATTGGCGCTGATCGCGACGGAGGGCGACCCCGAGAATTGCAGATCGCCCGCGATGAGCGCGGGCGTCGCAACGCCGCCGCCGGCCTGTACCAGCTCGGCCTCGATCCCTTCCTCGGCGAAGTAGCCTTGATCGATCGCGACCATGACGGCGCCG
>CAYMNX010000505.1:0-2154 GCA_964391905.1 uncultured Rhizobiaceae bacterium | reverse complement strand
GCTCAACCTCGCCTCCACGCGCCTCATTCTCGCGCATGGTCATGAGGGCACGGATGCGGCCGGGCATGTGATCGAGGCCTTCGGTCACTTCATCATGCAGGGAAATTTCGTGATCGGGATCATCGTGTTCGCGATCCTCATCATCGTGAATTTCGTCGTCATCACCAAAGGTTCGGGCCGCATCGCCGAAGTCGCGGCACGTTTCAGCCTGGACGCGATGCCGGGCAAGCAGATGGCGATCGATGCCGATCTCTCCGCCGGGCTCATCGATGAGCCGAAGGCGCGGGCGCGCCGCAAGGATCTCGAGGATGAGAGCAATTTCTTCGGCGCCATGGACGGTGCCTCGAAATTCGTCCGCGGCGATGCCGTTGCGGGTCTTGTCATCACCGGCATCAACATCATCGCCGGCATTTTCATCGGCGTCGCGCAGAAGAATCTGAGCTTTGCCGAAGCGACCCACGCCTTCACGCTCTTGACCGTCGGCGACGGTCTCGTCTCGCAGATTCCGGCGCTCATCATCTCGACGGCGGCCGGCATGCTGGTTTCGAAGGCCGGTATCAGCGGCACCACCGACAAGGCGCTCTTCGGCCAATTAAGCGCGCATCCGGCGGCGCTCGGCTGCGCCTCCTTCCTCGCCTTCTGCCTTGCCTTGCTGCCAGGCGTTCCCTTCGTTCCCTTCATGGCGCTCTCGATCCTTGCCGCGGGCGCCGCCTGGAAAGTGACGGAGAAACGCGAGAAGGAAAAAGCGGCCGCTGAGGAAAAGGAAAAGGCGGCGAAGGAAGCGCCGAAGGAGGAGCCGACCACGGCGGCGCTGCAGATCGATCAGATCCGGCTCGAGCTCGGTTACGGGCTCTTGAGCCTCATCAACGGCGATCACGGCACAAGGTTGACCGATCAGGTCAAGGCGCTGCGCCGCAGCTTGGCGCAGGAGATGGGCTTCATCATGCCGTCGGTGCGGATCCAGGACAATCTCCAGCTTCAGGCGAACGGCTACATTATCCGCATCAAGGAGATCGAGGTCGGGCGCGGCGATTTACGCCCGAACATGCTTTTGGTGATGGATCCCAAAGGCGAGCCCGTCGCGCTCGAAGGCGAAGCGACGACCGAGCCGACTTTCGGCCTGCCGGCGCAATGGGTCCAGGAAGCGATGCGCGAGGAAGCGCAGTTCCGCGGCTATACCGTGGTCGAGCCGCAAACGGTCATCACCACCCATCTGACCGAGGTGGTGAAGGACAATATGGCGGAGCTCCTCTCCTACTCCGAGACGCAGAAGCTCATCGACGAGCTCGACAAGCCGCATCAGAAGCTCGTCGCCGACATGGTTCCGAGCCAGATTCCGATGAGCAGCATCCAGCGCGTGCTGCAGAATCTCTTGACCGAGCGCGTCTCGATCCGCGATTTGGCGACCATCCTCGAAGGCATCTTCGAGGCCTGCGGCAACAGCCGCAACGTCTCGGTCATTACCGAACACGTACGCGCGCGGCTCGCACGACAGATCTCCGACGCCAACACCAACGATCAAGGCATTATCCCGCTCGTCAGCCTGTCGCCGCAATGGGAGCAGGCGTTTGCCGAGGCGCTGGCAGGCCAAGGCGAGGATCGTCATCTCAGCATGGCGCCCTCGCGCCTCCAGGAATTCATTCAAGCCGTCCGCCGCACCTTCGAGCAGCTGGCGATGCGCGGCGAGTCTCCCGTGCTGCTGACGAGCCCGGCGGTCAGACCCTACGTACGCTCAATCGTCGAGCGCTTTCGCGCGACGACGGTGGTCATGTCTCAGAACGAGATCCACCCGAAGGCGCGGATCAAGACTTTGGGCACGATTTGAAACGGTTGAACGAAGATGCGGCTTAGAACCTTTACCGGCCGGACGACGATGGAAGCGATCGGTCTCGTGCGCACGCATTTGGGGCCGCATGCGGTCATCGTCTCGACGCGGGAAGACGGCAACGGCGTCGCGCGCGTGACCGCGGCGCTCGATGAGAGCGAGATCATTGCCGCGCCGCCGGAAGCCGACGAGCGCCTCGCGAAAAGCCTTCGTGACGCTTTGTCTTTCCACGGCGTCGCGGCCGACCAGGCGGACGCCATCATCAGCGCCAGCGCGGCGTCGCCCGCCGCCGGCGCCGGCGCGGCGCGCGCCGCCGGGCGTTCGGCGCG
>CAYMNX010000504.1:0-6853 GCA_964391905.1 uncultured Rhizobiaceae bacterium | reverse complement strand
TCGAGGCGCTGGCCGATCGCGGCGAAGACAAGGCGCCGCGGCCCGCGACCGCAGGCAAGGTGTCGAACCTCGTGCCCTTGCCCGAGATTCTCTCCGAGATCACATCGAGCGGCCCTGCCAGCAAGACGGTCGAGCGCTATTACGATCGGCTGATCGCGGCGCTCGGGCCCGATCTGTCGATCCTCGACAGGATGCCGATCGAGGATATCGCGCGCGCGGATTCATCCTTGCTCGCCGAGGGCATCGCGCGGCTGCGCGCCGGCCAGGTGATTCGCGACGCCGGCTATGACGGCGAGTACGGCGTCATTCGCCTCTTCGAAGAAAGCGAGCTGCGCCGCCACATCGCCGGCGGCGTGCTCTTCGCTGCGCCGGTCGCGAAACCCGCGCGGGTTGAGCCGTCCATCGAAACGGCAGCCCCGGCACCGGCGGCCGCGGCGGAGGACTTGCCGCTTTTTCCCGGCACGCCCGGCGAGGCCGGAATCCTGGCGGCGCTCGATGCGGACCAGCGCAGAGCCGCGGCGATCGCGACCGGAGCGCTCGTCATCATTGCCGGTCCCGGCTCCGGCAAGACGCGAACCTTGACCCACCGCATCGCGCATCTCATCGCCGAACGCCAGGTTCCGGCCGCCTCCTGCCTCGCCATCACCTTCACGCGTCGCGCCGCGGCCGAGATGAAGGAGCGCCTCGCGCAATTGCTGCCGAAATCGGCCGACGCGGTCGCGGTTCACACATTTCATTCCCTAGGCCTTGCGATCCTGCGCGCGCACCCGAACGCCGCCGGGCTGCAGCGCGGCTTTCGCGTCGCGAGCGAGGCCGAGCGTGGCGCGGCCCTGGCCGAGGCCATGGGGATCACCGAGCGCAAGGCCGAGACGCTGCTCCGCGCCATTTCGAAGGCGAAGCGCCGCGAGGATCAAAGCGATGCCGAAACCGCGGCCGCGCTGGCGGCCTATCGGCACGCGCTCGGCCTGCGCAATTGGATCGATTTCGACGATCTCGTCGGGCGCGCGCTCACGGCGCTCGCCACCGATCCCGGCCTTGTCGCGCTCTATCGCGATCGCTTCCGCGCGATCTCGGTCGATGAATTTCAGGATATCGACGAGCAGCAATACCGGCTCGTCACCCTTCTCGCGGCGCCCGATGCGAGCCTTTGCGTCATCGGCGATCCCAACCAGGCGATCTACGGCTTTCGCGGTGCCGATGCTTCGTGTTTTGCGCGCTTCAGGAAAGATTATCCGGACGCGGCGATGGTCGCCCTGACGCGCAATTACCGCTCGACCGGTACCATCGTCACGGCCTCGTCGCAGATCATCGCCGCGTCGAGCGATGCGCCGCTCGCCGCGATGGTGCGCGATATGCACGACCGCATCACGATCCATGCGGCGCCGACCGAGCGCGCCGAGGCCGAATTCGTGGTGCGGACGATCGAAGGCCTTATCGGCGGGCACAGCTTCTTCTCGATCGACAGCGGACGCGCGAAGGAGGCGGCCGCGGCGAATCTGTCCTTCGCCGATTTCGCCGTGCTGTACCGGACCGATGCGCAATCGGCGCCGCTCAGCGAAGCCTTCGCGCGATCCGGCATGCCCTTCAAGAAGCATTCGCATGCAAGTTTGCTGACGCAGCCGGAGGTGCAAGCCTTTCTGCAGGAACTCGGCGGCGGCATCGATGGCGATGATCTGCCGGCGCGGCTCCGAGATGTGGCGATGCGCCTCAAAGACCGGGCAACAAGCGACACTGGCGCGCTGGAACGCGCCGGCGCGCAGCTGACCGTCCTTGCCGAGCGATGTGCGCGCGACGGCGCGGATTTCGCCGATGCGCTCGCCCAGGCGACGGATACGGATTCATGGGATCCACGCGCCGACTGCGTCTCGCTGCTAACTTTTCACGCGGCGAAAGGGCTCGAATTCCCGGTCGTGTTTCTTGTCGGCCTCGAAGACGGGTTGATGCCGCTTTATTGGGGCGAGCGCGGTGCGCAGGCGATCGCGGAAGAGCGCCGCCTCTTCTACGTCGCGATGACGCGGGCGAAGGACCGGCTCTTTCTCAGCCGCGCCGAGCGGCGGCTATGGCGCGGAAGCATGCGCCATCTCGAAGTTTCGCCATTCCTCAACGATATAGAAAGGGCGCTCGTGACGTTTCAGCGCAGCGCCCTGCCGCGGCGCGGCCCCGAGGACAAGCAATTGCAACTGTTCTCGGGGCGGTCGCTCTTTCGAATTTGACCGCAAGGGCCGGAGTGTCGCGGAGCCGCCCATGCGCAAATATCGGTTTCGAGGCAGGGCATTCCGCCCGCCTGAAACCGATAGAGGAGAATGCTATGATCTCCGCAATGGCAGAGCCTCAGGAACAAGCCGCTTTTGCCGGCGATGACGATCGCTGGGAAGCCGTGTTGCGCCGCGACCGCGAGGCCGACGGCCAGTTCTATTACGCCGTGCTCACGACCGGCGTCTATTGCCGCCCGTCTTGCGCCTCGCGGCGGCCGCGTCGCGAAAATATTCGCTTCTTTCACACGCGCGCCGGGGCCGAGCGCGCCGGCTATCGCCCGTGCAAGCGCTGCCGGCCCGATGCGCAAGGTCCGTTGGAGCAGCAGGCCGACGCGATCGCCAAAGCCTGTCGTCTGATCGAGACCGCCGAGACCATGCCGAGCCTCGAGAGCCTTGCCGCCGCGGCCGGGATGAGCCGCTTCCATTTCCATCGTCTCTTCAAGGAGCGGGTCGGCGTCACGCCCAAGGCATACGCCGCGGCCCATCGCGCCAACCGCTTGCGCGAAGAGCTACGGCGCAGCAACACCGTGACCGAGGCAATCTACGGCGCCGGCTATAATTCGAGCGGACGCTTCTATGCGGGCTCGGCCGAGATGCTCGGCATGCCGCCGAGAAGCTTCCGCGCCGGTGGCGCAGGAGCGGCGATCCGCTTCGCGCTCGGCCAGTGCTCGCTGGGCGCTATTCTGGTCGCGGCGACCGAGAAGGGCGTGTGCGCGATCGCCTTGGGCGATGATCCCGAAGCGCTGCTGCGCGATCTCGAGGACCGCTTCCCCAAGGCGCAATTGATCGGCGGCGATCAAGACTTCGAGCGGCTCGTCGCGACCGTGGTCGGATTCGTCGAAGCACCGGCGCAGGGGCTCGACCTGCCGCTCGATGTGCGCGGCACCGCGTTTCAGCAGCGCGTGTGGCAGGCGCTCCGCGCCATCCCGGCCGGATCGACGGCGAGCTATGCCGAGATCGCCAAGCGCATCGGCCAGCCCACAGCGGTGCGCGCGGTCGCGCAAGCCTGCGCCGCCAACGCGATCGCCGTCGCGATCCCCTGCCATCGCGTCGTGCGGAACGACGGCGCGATCTCCGGCTATCGCTGGGGCGTCGAGCGGAAGCGCGCCTTGCTCGCTCGCGAGGCGAGCCCATGATCGCAACGGCAAAAGCGCCTGCGGCTGACGCATCCGATGTCGCCGCGCGCATCGCGGGAGAGGACTGGACACGCCTCGCAGCCGAGCTCGACGCGGATGGCCATGCGGTCATGCACGCCGTGCTCACGCCGGAAGAATGCGCCGCGCTTTCCGCAAGTTACGCGGCATCCGAGCGCTTCCGCAGCCGCGTCGTCATGGCACGGCACGGTTATGGCCAAGGCGAATACAAATATTTCGCCTATCCGCTACCCGCGCTCGTCGCCGCGATGCGAACCGCGCTCTATCCGCACCTGGCCGCGATCGCCAATCGCTGGAACGCGACGCTGGGCATCGCGACGCGCTACCCTGCGGATCACGCCGCCTATCTCGAGCGCTGCCACCGCGCGGGCCAGACGAGGCCGACGCCGCTGCTGCTGCGCTATACCGCGGGCGACTATAACCGCCTGCATCAGGACTTGTACGGCGAGCATGTCTTTCCGCTGCAAGCGACGTTTCTGCTCTCGACGCCGCAGCGCGATTTCTCGGGCGGCGAGTTCGTGCTCGTCGAGCAGCGGCCGCGCATGCAATCGCGCGCCGAGGTGGTGCCGCTCGAGCGCGGGGACGGCGTGATCTTCGCGGTTCATCATCGGCCGCAGAAAGGCGCGCGCGGTTATCACCGCGTCATGCTGCGCCATGGCGTGAGCCGGCTGCGCTCGGGCCATCGCGACACGCTCGGCATCATTTTTCACGACGCAAAATGAGCCGGTCTCGCGCCACCGCTATGAAAGATCTGTTCGAGGCCGAACGCGGCGGCGCGGCGAAAGAATCGCTCGGCCCCGGCGCCGTGCTGCTGCGCGGCTTCGCCCTGCCCGCGGCCGAGGCGATTCTTAAAGCCATTGGCGCCATCGCGGAAAAGGCGCCGTTTCGCAACATGATCACGCCGGGCGGGTTTCGCATGTCGGTGGCAATGACCAATTGCGGCGAGGCCGGCTGGATCACGGATCGCCGCGGCTATCGCTACGATCCCATTGACCCCCTCACAGAAAAGCCGTGGCCGCCCATTCCGTCGCCTTTCGCAAAGGTCGCGACGGCAGCGGCGGCCGCTGCCGGCTTTACCGATTTTGCGCCCGATGCCTGCCTCATCAATCGCTATGAGCCGGGCTCGCGCCTCACGCTGCACCAGGATAAGAACGAGCGCGATTTCACCCAGCCGATCGTCTCGGTTTCGCTCGGCCTGCCGGCCGTGTTCCTCTTCGGCGGCTTGAAGCGCAACGACCGGCCGCGCCGCTACTTGCTCGAAAGCGGCGATGTCGTAGTGTGGGGCGGACCGACGCGAATGGTCTTTCACGGTATCGAGAGACTCGCCGACGGTGAAGACCGGCTGACCGGCGCCTGCCGCTTCAATCTCACCTTCCGCAAAGCGCTTTAGCGCTGCACCGGATCGCTTTTATCGGGATTGGCGACGGAGAAGGCTTCCTGGAAAGCGGGCCGGGCCTGGATGCGCCGCCACCAATCGGCGATGCGCGGGCGGCGCGCGGCGCTCACCATCTCCGGTTGCTTCAATACCTCGATGCGGTTGATATACGGCGCCATCGCGATATCGGCGAGCGAATAGGTCTCGCCGACGAGCCACGGCCCCGGCGCCAGCGCCTCTTCCATCTGATCGAGCAGGTAGTCGAGCGCAGCATAAGCCGCGTCCTCCTCCGCCGCGGAGACGCCGTGGGCCTGACGATGGAGAAAGCGCGCGGCAATGAGCGGGTTCGGGCATTTCGCCGCGATCTTCTGAAGCTCTTCCGACGTATAGGGCTTCTTGGCGAGCCGCGCGGCGTGGCGCGGATTGTGCGAAGCGGTGCTGACCTGCGGATGGGCGATCTCTTCCGCGTTGAACATCCAGATCCGCATCTGCGCCGCGGCGAAAGGATCGGCGGGGCGCAACTGAATTTGCGGAAACACATCCTCGATATATTCGACGATGACATTCGATTCGATGATGATGCGGCCGTCGTGATCGAGCGCGGGAACGACGCCTTTCGGGTTGAGCTTTGCATATGCCGGTTCCCAATGCTCGAACGCGAACAGATTCACGTGGCGGTTTTCGTAAGGGAGGCGCTTTTCCGCCAAGCACAACCGCACCTTCTGCGAGCAGACCGAACTCCAATAATTATGCAGGACCAGCATCGCTCCTCCGCCTGACGGATACTTACGGACGTCGAGAGGTATAGAGTGAAATCCATCGCGACGCCTTTCGTCCCTCATAGCACGCGGCGCCTCGGGCTTCACGCAGCCCCGTAGAGCCCTGCGCGCCCATTGCGTTGACCGCGATGCCGCAGCGCTTTAACGTCGCGGCGAGCCGTTCAAAAGCAGCGAGGGAGAGGCCGAGGACGATGGCACCGGTGAAATTGGACCAACCGCCGAAATACTGGGACAGGCTCTTCGCGCCGAGCTCCTGCCTCGCCATGATCACGACGGTCGATCGGCAGGGCCGCGTGAACGCCGCCTCTTACGGCACCTGCACGCGCGTCCATCACGAGCCGGTCTTCATCGCCTTCACGGCCAATATCGACGCCGACAATGCGAACAATGTGCTTGCGACCGGCGAGTTCGTCGTCAACCTGCCGCGCTTCGAGCGCGCGAGTCTCGAGAAGGTACGCGTCGTCGGCCTGCCCTTCGCCGCGGGCGTCAACGAGATCGAGAAAGCCGACCTCACTGCCTTGCCGTCGACGATCGTCAAGCCGCCGCGCATCGCCGAGTGTCCGCGCCATTTCGAGTGCAAGGTGGAGTGGACCAAGGAATGGTCGAAGCGTTTGATGGTCGTGGGTCGCGTCGTCGCCGCCTCGGTCGATGCCGATTGCGTCGACGACCAGGGCTACGTCCTGTGGGACAAGGTCAAATCGGCGCATTATTGCGGCGCGCCTTATGGCGGACAGTTCGTTGCGGCCTATGACAAGATGGCCGTCGAGATTCCCTATGACGGTCCCGAGGTCGCGGCGTTCCTCGAGCGCGAGCGGGCGCTGTTCACGGAACGCTGAGCGGAAGCGTTCGGATAAAGGGCATCAAGACCATCGATGTGACCCCGGATTGGTGGCGCTGCCGTCAAGCCATCGAGAAAGCAACTATCGAAACCGCGAAACTCGTCGCGGGGCCACTCGAAGCATCCGACTCGGCCGCACGCCGGCCACGGTTTGACCACGGGACAAGCCCGAGTCGGCGCGGCGCAAAGGGTTGACAACCCATTCATCTTCTTGCATTTCTGCGGAAGGAACCGCGCCACGCAGGCGCGGGAATTGTATCGGGGATCCGCCAGAATGGCGAAAGAACATCACGGGAAGGCGGCGTGGTAACGCAATCACGCCGCTCAGCCCTCGCCATTACCGTCTTGGGGCTTTTCGTTTTCTGGGCTCTTGTTTTCGACCCATCGGCGGGGGCGAAATTGCCTGCCCCTCCTTCTCCGCCGCCGCAACAAGCGCCGTCCCCGCTTCTCGA
>CAYMNX010000503.1:0-7746 GCA_964391905.1 uncultured Rhizobiaceae bacterium | reverse complement strand
AAGGCGCGGCCCCAGGATTACATCGCGCAACCGACCTTGGCGCTCTCGACCTGCCCGACCTTCGTTGCCAATGGCGTCGCGCCGCGCCATGTCGATCTCCGGCCCTTCGTGCTCGCCGGACGCGACATTCGCATCGTGCCGGGCGGGCTGACGCGCGTCGCGCTGCGTGACGGCTCGCTGGTGGTCAATTCGAGCCAGGGCGGCGGCACCAAGGATACTTGGGTGCTCGAAAGCTTGAGCCATGCTCAGCCGCACCGCCGATAGTCTTTACTGGCTGGCGCGCTATGTCGAGCGCGCCGAGAACGTCGCCCGCATCGTGCTCGTCGGGCATCGCATGGCGAGCATGGCGCGGTCCTTGGGCAGCTCCGGCGATGAATGGCTCTCGACCTTGATCGCGACGGGCTGCGAGCCCGGCTTCTTTGCCAAATATTCCGAGCCCTCGGCCGGTGCGGTGATCGATTATCTGGTGCGCGATCCCGACAATCATTCGAGCGTCTTCTCCTGTCTCGAGACGGCGCGGCGCAATGCGCGCGCGGTCCGGACGGCGCTCACCGTCGATATGTGGGACGCGCTCAACGAGACCTGGCTCAAGGCGCGCGATTTCGCGGCGCAGAAGACGACACTCGACAGCGCGCCCGCCTTCCTCGAATGGGTGCGCGAGCGCTCGCAGCTCTTCAACGGCGCCTATGACAGCACCATGCTGCGCAACGACGCCTTCTACTTCACGCGCCTCGGGACTTTCCTGGAGCGCGCGGATAACACGGCGCGCATCCTCGACGTGAAATACTATGTGCTCCTGCCGCAGGACGAGGGCGTCGGCGGCGCGCTCGATTACTATCAGTGGCAATCGATCCTGCGCTCGGTCTCGGCGCTCCGCGCCTATCATTGGGTCTATCACGACCGGCTGCAGCCCTGGCTCATCGCCGAGCTCTTGATCCTGCGCCGCGAGATGCCGCGCTCGCTGATCGCCTGCTACGACCAGATCACGCGCTATCTCGACTTGATCGCCGAGGCCTATGGCGGCAAGCGCGGCGAATGCCATCGCCTCGCCGGCGAGGCCCATGCGCAGCTGCGCTACGGCAAGATTCAGAAGATCTTCCAATCCGGGCTGCACGAGTTCCTGACCGCCTTCATCGACCGGTCGATTTCGCTGGGCGGCGAGATCTCGAACCTATATCTCCTCTGAGCCATGCGCCTCTTCATCCGCCATCAGACCTCCTATCGCTATTCAAAGCCGATCATTTACGCGATCCAGACGCTGCGATTGTCGCCGCGGCCTTATGAGGGGCTGAGCGTGATCGTCTGGCGCGTGCGCGGTGAGGGCCGCTTCGAGCTGCCGAGCTTCATCGACGGCTTTGGCAATCTCGTCCATTGCCATACCGTCAACCGCGCCCATGACAGCGCCGCCGTGGTGGTCGAGGGCGAGGTCGAGACGCGGCCGACCGACGGCATCGTGCGCGGCGCGGCCGAGCCGTTGCCGCCGCTCTTCTATCTGCGCCCGACGCGTCTCACCGCGATCGACCCGGCAATCGTCGATATGGCGCGGTCCTGCGCTGGTCATGGATTCGACCGGTTGGTCGCGCTGATGGAGACGGTGCGCCAGCATCTCGACTATCGCTCCGGCATGACGCAGTCCTCCACCACCGCTGCCGAGGCCTTACGACTCGGCGCCGGCGTCTGCCAGGACCACGCCCATCTCTTCATCGCCGGCGCGCGCGCCCTCGGCATTCCCGCCCGCTATGTCGGGGGCTATCTCTGGACCGGCAGCGACGGCGAAGATCAGGCAAGCCACGCCTGGGCTGAAGCTTATCTCCAGGATTTCGGCTGGGTCGGCTTCGATCCCGCGAACCGGACGCGGCCCAATGAATCCTATGTCCGTGCCAGCATCGGCCTCGATTACTGGTCGGCCGCGCCGGTGCGGGGCGTGCGCCGCGGTGAGGGCGAGGAGTCCTTGGCGGTTAACGTTCGCGTGAAAGACTCAGCGCAGCAACAACAGTAATAAGATGAGTGGGGAAGGAACGCGTCGATGACTTATTGCGTGGGACTCTATCTGAAGGATGGCCTCGTCATGCTGTCCGACACACGCACCAATGCGGGTGTCGATAACATCTCGATCTTCTCGAAGATGCACATCTATGAAGTGGCGGGCGAGCGCTTCCTGACGGTGATGAGCGCCGGCAATCTCGGTGTAACCCAAGCCGTCGTGAATATGCTGCATGAGGGGATCGACACCGGCGAGCGGGTCGAGACACTTTATACGGCGCCGAGCATGTTCCGCGCAGCGCAACTCGTCGGCGAGGCAGTGCGGCGTGTCTATCGCACCGATGGCCCGACGCTCGAGGCACAGAACGTCAAATTCGATGTCTCGCTCTTGCTCGGCGGCCAGCTCAAGGGGCGCGGCATGCGGCTCTTCCAGATCTATGCCGCCGGTAATTTCATCGAAGCGACGCCCGACACACCCTTCCTGCAGATCGGCGAAACCAAATATGGCAAGCCCATCTTGGATCGCGTGCTGCAATTCGATACCGATCCGCGCGACGGCGTGAAGCTCGTGCTGGTGTCGATGGATTCGACGCTGCGCAGCAATCTCACCGTCGGCATGCCGATCGATCTCATCGTCTACCGCCGCGACGCGCTTAAGGCCGAGATTCGCCGCCGCATTACCGACGACGATCCCTATTTTCGCATGATTCGCGAAGGCTGGTCGGAGGCGCTGCGCGAGGCCTATCGCGCGATCCCGCGCCCCGACTGGATGGGCTGAGGGCGCGATAACATCGCGCCTCCTTAATCTGACAATTCGACCGCAAGAAGCGGAGTGCGCGCCGACCCGTCGCTGCGCGAATCTGCGCCCGCGCATTTACAGCCGATGGGGTCGTCATGTCACAAGACAATATTGCGCGCGCGCAATCCGTGGTGGCGGTAACGTCGGGCTTGGCGATCGTTCTTGCGCTGGGATGCGGCCTCATCGCCGCCAATCTTTATTACGCCCAGCCGCTCACCGGGCCGATCGGCGCCGCTTTCGCTATTCCGCCGGCGGAGACGGGCCTCCTCGTGACTGTAACCCAGATCGGCTATGGGCTGGGGCTGCTCTTCGTCGTGCCGCTTGGCGACCTGATCGAGAACCGCCGGCTCGTCGTCGTCGCGGTTTGCGCCGCGGGCGTTTCGCTGATTGCCATGTCGACGGCGCAGCACGCGCTCGTTTTTCTCTTCGGCGCGCTCGCGCTCGGCATCGCTTCGACCGCGGTGCAGATCCTGCTTCCCTATGCGGCGCATTTGACGCCAGCGGCGCATCGCGGCCGCGTACTCGGCTTGCTCACCAGCGGGTTGATGCTCGGCATCGCGCTGGCGCGGCCGCTTGCAAGCCTCGTGACGTCGGGCTTCGGCTGGCGAGCGATGTTCGCATTGTCGGCGATCTTGATGATGGTGATCGCAGCCGTCCTTCGCTTTGGAATGCCGCCGCGCCAATCCCGAACGACGGCGAGCTATGTCGGCATCCTACGCTCGCTGCCAAAGCTGCTGCGCGACGTTGCAATCTTGCGCCGCCGCGCCGCCTATCACGCAGCGCTCTATGCAAGCTTCAGCCTCTACTGGACCGCCGCGCCGCTCCTCCTCGCGAGCGGGCGTTTTGGCCTCTCGCAGCATGGCATCGGCCTTTTCGCCCTGGCCGGGGCCGGCGGTGTCGTGATCGCGCCGATTGCCGGCACGATTGCCGATCGCGGCATGACACGGCGCGGGACCGGAGCCGCGATGCTGGCCATGCTATGCGCCTTTGCGCTTGCCTGGGTCGGTGGCGAGATCCGCTCGGTCGCTATGCTGGCCCTCGCCGCGATTCTCATCGATGCGGGGCTCGTCACGAATTTCGTCTTGAGCCAGCGCGCGATTTACGAGGCGCAGCCGGAAAGCCGCAGCCGCGTCGGCGGCTTGTTCACGGCGCTGTTCTTTTTGGGCGGGGCCCTCGGCTCGGCCTTGGGAACGGCAAGCTTTGCCAGCGGCGGATGGGCGGCAACGGCCGCCATTGGCATCGGATTTGCTATGCTCGCCCTGATCGCCTTTGCCGTCGAACTCGTCCGGCATGGGGTGGACAGGGAGGTGACCGCGGGCCGGGCGGACCCGGCGGAGGAGGGAGAGCTGTTACGGACGGGTTGCGGCGGGCTTGATTGAAACCCCTCTAAACCCCACCTTTATGTCCAGGTAGTGCCAGCAAGGATTACCTGAGGTTGAACGAAGGTCGCCTGATAGGGGCCTGGAATTCTGGACTCGCTCGCCGAGAGGAGGTCCTCCGTGTCGCGATTGTCGCTTTTCAATTCGCCCCTGCTCCTGGGGTTTGACCAGTTCGAGCGGGCGCTGGACCGGGTCAGCAAGGCCACGGCCGACGGCTATCCCCCTTATAATGTCGAGCAAGTGGGCGAGGACGCGTTGCGCATCACCCTTGCGGTTGCCGGCTTCAAGATGGACGACCTCTCTGTCCAGGTCGAGGACAACCAGCTCGTCATCCGCGGCAAGCAAGCCGAAGAGGCGGGACGCGTTTACCTTCACCGCGGCATCGCGGCGCGCCAGTTTCAAAGGTGCTTTGTCTTGGCCGACGCCATCGAGGTGACCGGCGCCGCGCTCGATAACGGCCTTCTCAATATCGACCTGCGGCGCCGCGCGCCCGAAGGGGTCGTACGTTCCATCGCAATCAAGACCGGCAAACCGAAACCGGTCAACGGCGAAAGGAGTGGATCATGAACATCGCCGAGAAACTACGCCACATTACGCCACAAGATTTCGCCGCCATGGGCATGGAGCAGCTCGCCTATATTCGTCCGACTCTGGTCAATGGCGTCGCCGCCTTCTCGATCCATGCGGCCGACGGCACGCAGATCGGCATCGCGCCCAATCGCGAGGTCGCTTTCGCCGCCGTGGTGCAGCACGAGCTCGAGCCGGTCAGCCTGCATTAATCCATAAGAGGAAGCATCAAGGCACCAAGGGGTTTTGCGCTCCGCGCAAGCGACTCCTTCGTGCCTTGGTCACTCATCTACGCCGCGTGACTGGCGGCGCGATCGGTCAACAGCGCATAGATTGCGTCGGCGTCATCGGTGCCGCGGAGCTTTGCGCATATGGCGCGGTCGCGCAAAAGTCGAGAGACCCGCGCCAGGGCCTTGAGGTGATCGGCGCTCGCATCGGCCGGCGTCAGCAGTAGGAAAATCAAATCGACCGGTTGCGAATCGATCGCCTCGAAATCGATCGGCTTTTCGAGTCGCGCGAAAAGCGTAACGGGCTTCGGCAGATGCGCGAGGCGGCCATGCGGCACCGCCGTTCCGCCACCGATGCCGGTCGAGCCGAGCTGCTCGCGCTCGAGCAAGATCTCGAAGATCTTGTGCTCGTCCTGTCCGATTAATGTTGCAGCGCGGCGAGAAAGCTCCTGCAGCGCCTGTCGCTTGGTCGTGACGCGTAAATTCGCGATCACTCCCGCCGGAGTCAGCAGCTCGTGGATTTCCATTGCCATCCCATGGTGGCCACGCGCCAAAAACTTAGGAACGCACCTCAGGCATGTCAAGCAATCGCCGTGACTTAAAAATGCAATGCCTTCTCGCGGCGGCGGTGAACCGACGAGGGAATGTGCATGGCCTCGCGATATTTCGCAACCGTGCGCCGGGCGATGTCGACGCCTTCCTTCAAGAGGATGTCGACGATTCGATCGTCGGAAAGAACGTCGTTCGCCTCGCTGTCGATCAAGGCTTTGATGCGGAAGCGTACGGCTTCGGCCGACAATGCGTCGCCGCCGGTCGATGTCGCTATCGATGAAGTGAAAAAATATTTTAGTTCGAAGATGCCGCGCGGCGTCAGCATATATTTGTTCGTGGTAACGCGACTGACGGTGCTTTCGTGCATGCCGATCGCTTGCGCGATATCGCGCAAGACCAGTGGCCGCAGATGCGTGACGCCATGACGAAGAAACCCGTCCTGTTGGCGCACGATCTCGCGCGAGACTTTGAGGATCGTCGTTGCGCGCTGATGCAGCGCCTTAACCAGCCAGTTGGCGGATTGATAGCGCTCGGCGAGATAATCCTTTGCCGATTTGTTGCGCGCCGAGGCGCTCACTTCGGTGTAGTAGCGCGTGTTGATGAGAATGCGCGGCAAGGTTTCGCTGTTGAGCTCGACGGCCCAGCCGGCGCCGAGCGGACGCACGAAGACCTCCGGCACGACCGGTTGAGCGATCGCGCCGTCGTATAAAAGTCCGGGCTTGGGATCGAGCGCGCGAATCTCCGCCACCATCTCGGCGAGATCCGCCGTGTCGACCTGGCAGAGCTTCAACAATTGCGCGATGTCGCGGCTTGCGACCAGCGACAGGTTCTCGAGCAGCTTCTGCATCGCCGGGTCGTAGCGGTTTCGCTCCTTCAGCTGGATCGCCAGGCATTCGGCGAGGTTGCGCGCGAAAACGCCGGGCGGATCGAAGCGCTGCAGCTGCGCCAAGACCGCTTCGACGCACGCGATATCGCAGCCCATCAGCTCGGCCACGCTTGACAGCTCAACGGTGAGATAGCCCGCTTCGTCGATTTGATCGACGAGATGAGCGCCGATCACGCGGCTCGCCGGATCCTTGATTTCTTCGGCGAGCTGGCTCAGCAGATGCTCGCGCAACGTCGTCGGGCGCGCCAGGGTCTGATCGAGACTCGGAAGATCGTCGCCGTCCGGACGGGCGCCGCTCGTCTTCCAGGCGCTCGGATCTCCGGCGAGGTCGAGATTGCCTTCGCCCTCGGACCCGGCAACCTCATGCCAAGCCTCGATCGCCTCCTCATGGCTCGCCTCGCCCGGAGCCGTCACTTCGGGAGGCTCGGCCGCCGCGATGTCCTCGCTCGGCGACTCGTCGCGTTCGAGGAGCGGATTCTGCTCGAGCTCGCCCTCGATATAAGCTGTCAGCTCGACATTCGAGAGTTGCAGCAGCTTGATCGCCTGCTGCAACTGCGGCGTCATCACGAGCGCCTGGCTCTGCCGGATGTCGAGTCTCTGCGTTAGCGCCATGATCAGCGTTTATAGTCCGAAGCCAGCCTCCACTGCAAACTTCGTACCAAGTCGCTTATTTTCTCTTAATTACGTCAATGGAAAAGGGCGATCTGCCCAAAAAATGCTGTGGATAATGCTAGTTAGAGGCTGAAGCGCTCACCCAGATAGACCCGGCGCACATTCGGATCGCTGACGATTTCGCCCGGCACCCCATCCATCAAGACCTGCCCCTCATGGAGGATGTAGGCGCGATCGACGATGCCCAAGGTCTCGCGAACATTGTGATCGGTAATAAGGACGCCGATCCCGCGATCCTTCAAATGGGCGACGAGGTCGCGAATGTCGCTGACCGCGATCGGATCGATTCCGGCGAGAGGCTCGTCGAGCAGGATGAAATGGGGTTGGGTGGCGAGCGCCCGCGCGATCTCGACACGGCGCCGCTCACCGCCTGAGAGGGCCATGGCCGGTGCGCGCCGAAGATGGGTGATCGAGAATTCCGCCAAGAGCGCATCGATCGCGTTTTCGCGGGCCTCGGGATTGGGCTCCGATACTTCGAGCACCGCACGGATATTCTGCTCGACGGTCAGGCCGCGAAAGATCGAGGCTTCCTGAGGAAGGTAGCCGATCCCCATGCGCGCGCGGCGATACATCGGCAATTCGGTAATGTCCTCACCATCGAGGGTAATGGTTCCGACGTCGGGACGAATGAGGCCGGTGATGATGTAGAAGCAGGTCGTCTTGCCCGCTCCGTTCGGTCCC
>CAYMNX010000502.1:0-5736 GCA_964391905.1 uncultured Rhizobiaceae bacterium | reverse complement strand
CACCGAGATCGTGCCGGTGCCGACGATCGGCATCGGCGCCTCGGTCGCCTGCGATGGCCAAGTCCTCGTCATCGACGATCTGCTCGGCATTTTCGACGGCTTCAAGCCGCGCTTCGTCAAACGCTATGCCGAGCTCAGCGGCGCGATCTCCGCGGCGGTCTCTGCTTATGCCGAGGATGTCCGCACGCGGCGCTTCCCCGGCCCCGAGCATGTCTACGGCGCCGCGCCGACGGAAAAGCGCAAGACGCCGAGCTCAGGCTGACTTTAGATTTTGCTTCGACGCCTTGGAGCTAGGGATTCGCTCCTCGCCTGTGCTACGCATTACCCGCCGGGGACGAAGCCTTTGCTGATCATGCAGCGGTCGATGATATCGCCGCTGCGGTTGCGATCTTCGTTCTGGAAGAATTGCACATGCGTGCCCATGACGCCGGTGTTCTGCCAATCATGGCCGCGCGTCGCCAAGATATCAGTGATGATGTTGGTGTCGCGCGCCGTCGCGTCGCGGGCAATGCTCTGACAGTCCGACAGCTCCCGCGCCGCCGCTTCCGGGGCAACGCCCTCCTTAGTCCATTCAGGATGGTTGGCACAGCCGACGAGGACCAGCGCCGAGGCCAGATAAATCAAGCGTCGCTTCATGCGTGAACACCCCTTTTGCGCCGGCACATCGAAGCCGCGGCAAGATTCGGTTAACCACCTCGGATTATAGAGTAGCGGGGGAAACGGCATCCGTCTTGTCCTCAATGTCCGGCGTCCAACTGGAGCTCTTCCGCGGCATGGCGTCACGCCTTCTCGTCATCATCCTCGCCGCGTCCCTCGCGGGCTGTAATGCTTGGCAAAACCGGGCCGAATTTGCCGCGCCGCAGAGTCGCTGGCCCACGAACTACCCCTCGCCCGTACCGGCCAACGCCCCACCGCCGCCGATTCCAGTCCAATATTGTTACCGTACCCTTGCTTCGGTCGATTGCTTTGCCGAAGCGCATCCGGAGCGCATCACCGGCTATACCGGCGTCTATCCCAATCCCGACTCTCTGAGCGCCGCCGCCCCTTACGCCTCCAATATCGGCGCCGCTCCCAACCGCTAGAACCGACCCGACCGAAAATCGGCGATCGCTTGATGGATCTCCGCCGGCGTGTTCATGACGAACGGCCCGTAGCGCGCGACCGGCTCGTCAAGCGGCTTTCCAGCCACGACCAACATCCGTGCAGGCGCCGATCCCGCCGCGAGCATGATGCGCTCGCCCGGCCCCAGGACGGCGAGCGTACCGCGCGGCACCGTTGCGGCGGGCTCGCCGATCAGCGCCGCGCCCTCGAAGGGATAGATGAAGACATTATGCTCACGCGGCAAATCGAGGGCGAAGCTGCCCTCCGCCGGCAGAACGACATCGAGAAAGCGTGGCGCTGTCGCGATTCCGACAACCGGGCCCTGCGTGTCGCCCAGCTTCCCGGCGATGACACGGGCACGCGCCCCGCCGGGAAGGGCGACTTCCGGCACGTCGGCAGAATCGAATTCCTGATAGCGCGGCGGCGTCATCTTGTCCTTGGCCGGCAGATTGACCCACAGCTGAAAGCCCCAGATGAGCCCGTTCTCCTGCTCCGGCATCTCCGAATGCACGATGCCGCGGCCCGCGGTCATCCATTGCACGCTGCCGGGACCGAGCTTTCCGCTATGTCCGTGATTGTCGGCATGGCGCATGCGCCCGGCGAGCATGTAGGTGACGGTCTCGAAGCCGCGATGCGGATGATCGGGAAAGCCGCCGATATAATCGGCGCCTTCATCCGAGCAGAACTCGTCGAGCAACAAGAAGGGATCGAGCTCGCTCAAGGAGCCGCTGCCGATGAGCCGCGTCAACTTCACCCCGGCGCCGTCGCTGGTGGGCTGCCCCCGCGAAAGCCGCAGCACCTGTCTCGTACCTGACGCTGGATCGAGCATGCACATCTCCCGGGACGCGCCTTGCGTCCCCGCGAGGATGAGCAGCGACGGCCACTTCAGCACATGGGAAGGGTGACGAGCGATGTCAATGTGATGCGGGGCGCGGCCGGCTCACCGCTGCCGCGTGCGTTAGGATGCCTTCGGTGTCTCGACCAGATCGTCGAGCTTGTCACGCAGGGTTTTCGCCTTAGTGCTCGAGAGCGCATAGATCCAAGGCGAGAGCTTCGCATTCAAATCGGTTGCTTGCTTCTCGGCATCGCCGCTGCCGGACGCGCTGAAACGCGCCCAGCTCACCCCGTCCTTATCGGCGAGGTCGACCGCGATCGTCAGGCCCGAGAAGGCGGTGAAGCGCGCATGCGACACGCCGTCTTTCGGGAAATCGAAATCCTTGGCCGCGCGAACGTCATCGAGCTGCAGCCCGCCCAAGACGCCCGCCGCGTCGTCGAGCACGCTGTCATATTTGAGCTTCTTGTCCTTGGGCAACTCGGCGAGGCGCAACTTATCCTCCGCCTTGTCGCGAGTGAGCGTCACCTTGCTGCCGTCTGCCTGCGTCAACACCGCTTGCTTCACCTGCGCCACCGGCAAGTCGACGAGCTTTTTGTCGAGCCAGTCCGCTGTCGTTCCCGGCAAGTCGATATTGCCGCGCGCGAGCCAGGATTGCGCGTTGCCGGGCTTGCGCAAATAAACCCCGCCCTCGCCGCCGCCGAGCTGGTCGGCACGGTGCTTGCCGAGAATCGCCTCACCCAGGAGCGCGCCGCGGGCATCGACCAGCGTGATCAGCGTCGATTTCGAATTCTTGCCGCCGGCATCCTCGACCTCGAGCCGCGCGTAGGATTCGGGCTTTGCCGTCTTCGGCTCGACATAGCGCAGATCGGCAAGCGCCAGCAGCACCTGGCTTACTTTGCCCGCATCGGCGGCATATGAGTTGCGCTCCTCGACCGACCAGTCATCGCCGTTGCGAACGAGAGTCGTCTTCTGATCGCCATGAACGACGGCTATACGCGCGACGTCGCCAAGGCGCTTGGCAACTTCCGGCAGAGCCTGCTGCCCCGCGAGCGGATCGGATTTGGGGCCGCTGCCGCGCGACACCAATACCGCTACGATGACGGCGACGACCATGACACCAAGAAGCCAGGCCAAGCTCTTGCTACGCATCCTTGCTCCTCACGCAGTGCCGCCGGAATGGCGGGCGCGGCGGCGCAGCCGGACGAAACCGACGATCAGCGCCACGATCCCGACCAGGATCGGCACGAAGCCGATATCGAAGAATTCGGTCCAGGCCTGCAGCCGATCGATATCCTGGCGCAAGGCGAGCTGCACCTGGCGCAGCTGCTGCCGGATGCCGATCATGTCGGCGCGGAAATTGTCCATCGTCTGCTCTTGCTGGGCGGCGAGCGCGACCCCGCCGCGAGCGCCCTGATCGCGCAGCTCTTTGATCTTGTCTTGCGTGTCTTTGAGCTTGCTCTCGAGCTCCTTCTCGGTCGCCTGGTAATGCGCGTCGGCCGCGCGCTGGATGTTGTTCACGAGCTCGAAGGGTCGCGCCGAGGTGCCGCGACTTCTGAGGCTGATCAGATCGTCGCCGCCGGCCAGAACATCGATCGCATTGGCGACGAAATCGCCGTTATTGGCGGTCGGAATCGTCACCGTCTGGCCGAAGAAGTCCTGGCTCTGGACCCAGAAGCGATCCTCGAGGATGTCGCTATCGGCGACGAGGACGACATTGATCGGCTTCTCCGCGGTCTTGACCTCCGGCGCTGGCGGCGTTGCGTTCGCAGCGGCTTTCGCGCCGGAAGAGGACTTGCTATCCGCGCCTTTCTTCTCGTCCTTCGCCTTCTCGTCCTTTGGCGGCCCATCGGGGAACGCCGTGTTGGCAGGGCCGGTGACATGGGCGGCAAGCACGAGATTTTTGCCGACCGGCTTAAAATCCTTGAGCAGCCCGCCGACATCGGGCAACCCCTGAACCTTCTCGACCGGAATCGGCATCGCATCGGTCGAGGTCGAGATCAGCGGCGTGAAACTCGTCTTCGCGTCTTTGGCCGGATCGAGAATGCCGGCCGACGCCACGTTGATGTGGGAGAGATCGGCGGTGATGAGATCGTCGCGATTGAGATTGCTCTGGTCGAGCGACAGCCAGGCAACATAGTCCATCGCCACGACGTGCTGATTGGTTCCGGCGTTGACGCGACGGGCGGCGTGGCGGTCGCCCGCGACCACCTTCGGCTCCATCGTCACGCCCCAGGCCGCGAACAGCTTGTCGAGGTTGCTGTCCAAGGGCATGCCCGGCGGATTCAGCTGACTCGGATGCATTTGCTGCGTTTCCGAGTTCGGGTCGACGAAAACCAGCGCCTTTCCGCCCTTCAGCACATATTGGTCGATGGCGTAGAGCGTCTTGTCCGGAAGGTGCTGCGGATGGGCGACCATCAACACATCGACATCCGCGGGCACCGCATCGAGATCGGTCGAGAGATCCTTGATGTCGTAAAGCGGCTTGATCTGATCGATGACCGCGTAAGGGACCATCGGTCGCCCCTGCATCGCCGCCATCACGTCGCCCTCGAGCGGCAATGAAGTGATGAGTCCGACGACCGGCTTCTTCGGGAAGGCGAGGCCGTGGATCAGCTTCGTCAGATCATATTCGAGAAGCTGTTCGCGCTCGGGCTGGAAGAACGGGATGATCTGCTGATCGTCGGTCGCGTTGGTTGCGGCGAGACCGAAATAGACTTGCTCGCCGCCCTGGTCGAGCGGCACGCCTTGAAGTCCGAAAGCGACGGCGCGGTCCTCAACGGTCGAGAAGGGCTCCGGATCGAGTTCCTGAAGCTCGATCTTGCCGTGCGATGATGCCGCATATTCCTCGAGCAGCTCGCGCACGCGCTGTGCATAGACCCCGTAGGACGGAATCTCGTCGCCGAGCTTTTTCGAGTAGTAGAAGCGCAGGACCAGCGGCTCGCCGAGCTTTGCAAGCGTCGCTTTCGTGCCGGGTGAAAGCGTATAGAGCTTGTTTTGCGTCAGATCGATGCGCGTGGTGCCGAGGGTCCGGTCGGCGATGACGGCGACCGCAACGAACAGCACGGCCGCGGCGGCAAGACCGATATAGGCGGCGGTGCGGCGCGAGGGAGAGAAAATGCTCATCTCGGCCTCAATCCGCCTTCTTCAGGTCGACGATGATGACATTGGCGAAGAGGAACAGCGCCATGATCGACAGGAAGAACACGAGATCGCGCAAATCGATAACGCCGCGCAAAATCGCGCTGAAATGGCTGAAAAAGCTGAACGAGGCAACGGTATTGAGGACGCTTTCCGGCGCCCAGCCCTTGAGAAAGCCGAGCACCACGGCCGAGCCGGTCACGGTGAGAATGAAGCAGACCGCCGCGGTCAGGACGAAGGCGATGACCTGGTTCTTCGTCAGCGCCGAGAGCGCGGCGCCGATCGCGAGATAGCCGCCGGCCATGAGAAAGCTGCCGATATAGCTCGCGAGGATCACGCCGTTATCGGGATGCCCCAGAATATTGACCGTGATCCAGAACGGAAAGGTAAGGACGAGCGCGATGCCGGCAAATGCCCAAGCGGCGAAAAACTTGCCGAGAACCGCGGCGCCCATCGAGATCGGCAAGGTGAGAAACAGCTCGATCGTGCCGCTTCTCCTCTCCTCGGCCCAAAGCCGCATCGAGAGCGCCGGAATGAGGACGAGATAGAGCCAGGGATGGAAGCTGAAAAAGGGGACGAGGTCCGCCTGGCCGCGATCGAGGAAATTGCCGAGAAAGAAGGGGAGCGCGCCGGCCAGCGCGAGCACGAGGATGATAACGATG
>CAYMNX010000501.1:0-3294 GCA_964391905.1 uncultured Rhizobiaceae bacterium | reverse complement strand
CACCATGGGCCGGATTCTGGCGACACTGTGTCAGGATTTTTGCATTGTTGCCGCGCAACCGTCACGATGGCAAGAAAAATATGGTAAAAGTCGCAGGCTTAGGTTGCCCGAGGTCGCGGCAGGCGCCGTTCCTTGCGGCGTTGCGAGAATTCGCGCTCGACCAAGTCGAAGCGCAAGCTGCCGGTGACCGTGTTGGCTTCGGCGAGCCTCACCTCGACCTCATCGCCGAGGGTGAATGCGCGCCGCGTGCGCCGTCCGACCAAACGGTGATGCGCCTCGTCGTGATCGTAATAATCGCCGGGCAGGCTGCGCATCAGAATGAGGCCATCGGCGCCGGTCTCGGCGAGGGTCACGAACAGCCCGGCGCGCGTTACACCGTTGATGCGCGCCGAAAAGGTCGCGCCGACCCGATCGGCGAGAAAAGCCGCGATGTAGCGATCGGCGGCGTTGCGCTCGGCGGCGGCGGCGCGACGCTCGGTCATCGAGACCTGCTCGCCCAAGACAGCGAGATCCTTGCTTGAGACGGGCTCGTCCGCAGCCCCGGGCAAGTTGAGCGCGGCGATCAGCGCGCGATGGACGACGAGATCGGCATAACGCCGGATCGGCGAGGTGAAGTGCGCATAGCGGCGCAGCGCGAGGCCGAAATGGCCGATGTTCATCGGGCTGTAGACGGCTTGCGCCTGGCTTCTGAGCACGAGTTGCGGCACCAACGTCGCATAGGGCGTATCGGCGACGCGGCGCAGGATCTCGTTAAAATGCCGCGGACGGACAACCTGACCTTTGGCAAGCGCCAAACCCGGAATGCCGATGCCGTGAAGGAATTCGCGCAAGGCTTCGAGCTTGGCCACGTCGGGGGCATCGTGCACGCGATAAAGGCAAGGCCGGCGCATGCGCTCGAGCGTTTCGGCGGCGGCGACGTTGGCCGCGATCATGAATTCCTCGATCAGCTTGTGGCTGTCGAGCCGGGCCCGCGGTTCGATCCGCGCGACCTTGCCGCTCTCGTCAAGCAGAATGCGGCGCTCCGGCAGGTCGAGATCGAGCGTGCCGCGCTTGCGCCGCGCGCGCTCGAGCGCGGCGAAGGTGCCGTAAAGCGGTTTCAAGACCGGCTCGACAAGCGGCGCCGTCTTCGCACTCGGCCGGCCATCGATCGCTTGCTGCACCTCTTCGTAAGTGAGCCGCGCCGCCGAGCGCATGAGGCCGCGCAAGAAGCGATGGTGGTGAACGCGCCCTTCCGCGTCGATCGAGAGATGGACGGCGAGGCAGGCGCGGTCGACCCCGGGCTTCAGCGAGCAGAGCTCGTTCGAGAGCGCTTCCGGCAGCATCGGCACGACGCGATCGGGGAAGTAGACGGAATTGCCGCGCTCCTCGGCGACGCGATCGAGCGCGTCCTCGGGGCGGACATACCAGGCGACATCGGCAATTGCGACGAGCGCGTGCCAGCCGCCTTGATGCTCGGGATCGGGCTCGGCCCAGACCGCATCGTCGAAATCGCGCGCATCGGCACCGTCGATTGTGACTAGCGGGATCGCGCGCAAATCCTCGCGTGCGCCGAGTTCGACCGGCCGCGCCTTGTCGGCGAGTGCCAGCGCCTCAGGCGTGAACGCCGTCGGTATGCCGTGGGTATGGATGGCGATGAGGCTGAAGGCGCGCGGATTGGCGCTGTCGCCGAGGCGCTCGATCACGCGTGCTTCGGGGAGGCCGAGCCGGCCGTCGGCTCTGACCTCGGCGAGCACGATCTCGCCATCCCGCGCATCGCCGGCTTTCGCTCGCGCGATGCTAAATTCGCTGCGCACCTTGGGGTCGGTCGGCTCGAGCCGGCCACCGCCGCGATCCGCGCGATAAATGCCGAGGATGCGATCCGCCGCTTCGTCGAGGGCGCGAATGATACGCGCCTCCCAGCCACCATCGGCGCCGCGGACAAAGCGAACCACCGCGCGTTCGCCGATGCCGAGCGCCGGCGCGCCGCGCTCGGCGGTGACGATGAGATCGCGGCTCCTGCCCGCGAGCGGGCGGCCGTGCATCTCGCCGTCGATATCGATTTCGGTGATTTCGACGACTCCGATCTGGGGCAGGTTGCTCGACCGGCCGTCGCGGCGCGGTCGCTTAGTCGACCGGCTCGGCGGCCTTTCGCGCCGAGGCTTTCTTTTTAGCGGCTTTCTTGGGGGTCTTTTGGCCAATAGCGGCCGTTCCTTTCTTATTACTCTTATTACTGCTCTTCTTTTCGGCGCTGCCATTGGCGCCGTTGGCCTTGGCGCGCCGCTTGGCTTTCTTCCCAGCCTGAGGGCGCGCGGCGATCAGATCGATCGCCTGCTGCAGCGTCACCTCCTCGGGCGAGATGTCGCTCGGCAGGCTCGCATTGATGCCGCCATGGCTAACATAGGGACCATAGCGACCGGCGAAAAGATTGACCGGCGCGCCATCCTCGGGGTGGTTGCCAAGCGATTTGATCGGCGTCGGCGCGCCGCGCCGCGTCTGGCGCGGCTCGGCAAGGAGGCTCACGGCGCGGTTGAGGCCGATCGTCAGGACATCGTCGTCCTTCGGGATCGAGCGATAGTCCTTCCCATGCTTTATATATGGGCCGAAACGGCCGGTCGCCGCGGTGATAATCTCGCCATCCTCGGGATGGGGGCCGATCTCGCGCGGCAACGCCAAGAGCCCCAGCGCCTTCGTCAGATCGACATCCGCCGGAGAGAGGCCCTTGGGTAGGGCCGAGCGTTTCGGCTTCTCGCCCTCGGCGCCCTCGCCATTCTCGCCGCGCTGGACGTAGAAGCCGTAGGGGCCTTTCTTCAGCGAAACGGGCAGCTTGGTCGCGGGATCGATACCGAGCTCCTTTGGCTGCACCTCTTCGCCATTCGCGCCCTCGATCGCGAGGGGCCGCGTGTGCTTGCAATCGGGATAATTGGAGCAGCCGATGAAGGCGCCGAACTTGCCGAGCTTGATGCCAAGGCGGCCCGTGCCGCAAACCGGGCAAAGCCGCGGGTCCTTGCCGTCGCCCTTGTCGGGGAAGAAATGCGGCCCGAGCGTCTCATCAAGCGCGTCGATGACGTCGCTGATCTTCAGATCTTTGGTGCCGGTGACGGCGGCTGAGAAATCGCGCCAGAAATCCTCGAGCACTTTCTTCCACGGAATGCGCCCGCCCGAGATATCGTCGAGCTGATTCTCGAGATCGGCGGTGAAATTGTACTCGACATAGTGCTCGAAGAAGCTCGTCAAGAACGCCGTCACGAGGCGGCCGCGATCCTCGGGAATGAAGCGCTTCTTGTCGAGCCGCACATATTTGCGGTCTTGCAGCAC
>CAYMNX010000500.1:0-1508 GCA_964391905.1 uncultured Rhizobiaceae bacterium | reverse complement strand
CCGCCATGCTCCGGCAGATTTGACCGCTCGGGCGGCATGTAATAGCCGACTTCCTTCGGAAGCCGCGGATCGCTGATGTCGAAGGTGCGCAAGCCGGCATTGAACCAGGCGACATAGAGCAGGTTGCCGGGCTGCTGGATCGCCGGATTATGAATCTCCTGATTCGTGTTGTGCGGCCCAAAGCGCCCGCCCTTCGCGCAGAAATCCGTATAGGGCGCGTTCTTCGGCGGCACCGGCGTTGGGAAGATCGAGATAAGCTGCGGATGCGCGGGGTCGCTATTGTCGACCATGCCGGCGAAATTCATGCCGAAATCCTTGCATTCGGGCTTCTGCGCCTCGGAGCTGACATAGGCGAGCTTCCGATCCCAAAGCGGCAGCACGGTGTGAACCGATTGAATGCCGACGCTCGCGAAAGGCTCGGTCAAATGGAGGCGGCCGATGAGCTTCGGGTTGGTCGGATCGCTCAAATCGAGATTGACGACATCGGGCGTGTAGGGAAGCGTCGCCCATTTGCCGTCGGGACTGACATTGACGGGCCCGTGAAATCCCTCCGGCCATGCGGCGGCGGGCTCGCCTTCCTTCTGTCCCGGCTGCCACCATTTGCCGATATCCTTCGGATGGGCGGGATCGCTGACATCGAGGATCACCATGATGTTGCCCTTGAAGCCCGGATAGCTGGTCGAGAGATAGGCGTATTTGCCGCCGGGATAGGAATTGCGATGGGCGCCCGTATCGCCACCCTGCCATGAGCCGACCTGCTTCGGATTCTCCGGGTCGCTGATATCCCAGAGCAGCACCGCCGGCAGCGGGTTCTTCTGCGGGGTGAAGCTGTTGAGCGATGTCAGCATCAGATTGTCATGCAAGGTCACTTGCGAGGTGATGATGCTCTTGTCGTCGGTCTTGAAGGGGATGAACTTCACATAACGCGGCTTCGACGGATCGGTGACGTCGACGATGCTCCAGCCCTGATCGAAAGTGTGGCCGGCATAGAGATACCATTTGTCGTTGGCGGTATGCTTGATCGCGATCTTGAAGCCGCCATAGCGGCCGCCGAGGCTCGAAAAACCGATCACCTTCATATGCTCCGCCTGGCCGCCCGGCGGAATTGCGTCGGCGTGGGCGGTGCTCAAGCCGACGAACGACAACGCGCAGAAGGCGGCGCCGCAAAAAAGACCGCGCATGATATTGATGATGAAGCCCCGATCCATCGTTTCTCCCCTCTAGAAACCCTTATTTCTCTGTCCGGATTTGCCCGGTCGTGCCGTAGGTTGACAGTTTATACGTCCCTATGCAACGTCGCTCGCGACAAGGGCCCAAGGGGAAGCGGGTTTCGCGATGCGTGAAGATCGCTGCTCTCCCGCTCCGAGGTTGACAGGCCGATATCGCCTCGGCAACGTCAGCCAAGATTCGCGGGAGGAGCCAATGGCGACGAAGAAACCGGTCGAGCCCAAGATCATCAACGCCGCCGATATCGATCCGCGCCATGATTGGACGCGGCCGATCATGGC
>CAYMNX010000499.1:0-2740 GCA_964391905.1 uncultured Rhizobiaceae bacterium | reverse complement strand
ATATCGGCGAACATTTCCGCGACTATGCATTCGCGACGGTCGCGCGCGCTCTGGGTTATCTCCACAAGACCGAGCGGCTCTGGCAGGACGAGCGCGGCCGTATGTGCATCCGCGGTTCGAAATTCGCGGCCAAGCCGCCGGTCTGACGTTCGGCTTGCCGTAACCAGACCATCATTGCGAGGAGCAGGGCGACGAAGCAATCCGAGGGTAGTAAGGCGCTCCCGGATTGTTCGCTTGTCGGTGCAAAAGGATTGGGCTTTAAGCCACAAACTCTACGATCGCGCCGAAGGCCTCGCCGGCGGGCACGAGGCGAGGTGAGCCGCGCGTGCGTATGGTGAGGCCGAGGAGCAGGTCCGCGCCTTGCGCTGTCGTACCCCAAGCGCTTGTCACCATGTCGAGTGTCGCGTCGCCGACGGCGAGGCTGAAACCGTCGCGCACCGGCCTCACAGCTTCGTCGCCGAAGAGTTGGCGATAGAGTGCCGCGGTCTTCTTAGGGTTGGCGCTCAGGATCACGGCGCGCGCAAAGCCCGTCGCCCCATTCGCATGGCGGCGCCATTCATCACGCCAGACGAGCTCCCGTGTGAAATGCTGACAGAAATAGACGCGGCCGTAAGGTGTGGCCTCGGCCTTGACGCGTACGACGCGAAAGCGCGCATCCTTGGTGCCGTCGGGCAAGCTGACCGGCCGCGAGAAATCGGCGGGCGCTTCGACCGGCGCACCCGCCGCCGCCAGCGTCCTATAAAGGCCGGCCGCGTCATCGGTCGCGAAGACGACGCCGTTCAAGCCTTCGGGAAAGCGCAGCATGTCGGCGCGCACATCCTTGCGGCCGGGCTCGACCCCGACGAGTTCGAGATAATCGGTGCCGAAGACGGCGCAGTGGTTCATCGAGCCGAGCGTGTGATAGCCGCGCGGCGTGAGCTCAAAGCCGAGCTTCTGATAGCACGCCACGGCATCATCGAGGCGGTCGCGCGCGTTGATGACGAGATGGTCAAAGACGGGTCGGGGGAGGGTCATGCGGGCGTCAGCAGCACTTTACCCGCGCCCGCACGCTCGGCGACGATGCGATGGGCGGTGACGGCTTCAGAGAGAGGCAGCACGCGATCGATCAGCACTTTGAGCCGGCCCTTGCTCGCGGCATCAAGCGCCGCATGAACATCTTCTTCGGTATGCTCGGTCGTGCCGATCACCCTGAGCGCGTTCATATAGAGCATGCTGACATTGAGCGGGACGATCGGCCCACCATGGGCGCCGGCGGTCAAGAGCTTGCCGCCGCGTCGCAGCGAGGCGAGCGCCTGTGGGAAAAGCTCGGGATCGGCGATGTTCTCGAAGACGACGTCAACGCCGCGCTTACCGGTGATCTTCATCACCTCGTCGGTCAGATTTTGCGTGCGGTAATTGATGCCGAATTCGGCGCCAAGCTCGCGCGCGACTTCGACGCGGTGATCGGCGCCGGCCGCGGCGATCACCCTGGCGCCGTAGAACGCGGCCGCTTGCACGATGAGGCTGCCGAGGCCGCCGGCCGCGCCCATCACCAGCGCCCAATCACCGTCCTTAAGCGCCGCCTTGGCGCGCGTGAGGTTGAAGGCGAGCGGCGCGTGGCGCGCGACGACGGTCGCGGTATGGAAATCGAGCTCTTCGGGAATTAGCGTGGTGATCGCCTCGGGCAGAATGACATATTCGGCATAGCCGCCCCAGTTATCGATGCCGAGCATGGTCATCGCGCCGCCCGGGCCGCGCGGCACGCGACGCGAGGAGATGCAGACGCGATCGCCGAGCTTGCGCGCCGTAACACCCTCGCCGAGGGCCACCACGGTGCCGGTCGGGTCGACGCCCAGCACGTGTGGCAGCCTCACCGGCCGCGGGTACTTCCCCTCGCGAACGATGCAGTCGAGCGTGCGATTGACCGACACCGCCGCGACCTGGACCAGAATCTCGCCCGGTCCCGGATCGGGCGTCGCGACCTCCTCGAGCCGCATGACTTCAGGCGGGCCGAATTCGCGGATAACGATGGCTTTGATGAGGGCCTCCCGATCTCGACGCTCGTGACAATAGGGCGTCTTTCAGCCGGGCGCGAGTAGGACCTTGCCGGTTCCGCTTCGTCCCTCGACGATCTGATGTGCGCGAACGGCCTCCGAAAGCGGCAGCACCTGGTCGATCAAGGCGCGCAAATGGCCCTCGGCCGCAGCTTTGAGGCTCACCTCCATATCGGCGTCCGTCTGCTCGGTGCTGCCGAAGATCGTGATGCCCTTCACATAGAGATTGAAAATGCTGAGTGGCACGGTTCCGCCGCCATGCCCGCCCGCGGTCACGAGCCGGCCGCGCTGGCCCAGTGCCGCAAAGGCCTTCGGGAAGAGCTCGGGATCGCCGATATTCTCGCACACGATATCGACGCCCTTGCCGCCGGTGATCTTCATCACCTCGGCGGTCAGATCCTGCTTGCGGTAATTGATGCCATGCGGCGCGCCCAGGCCTTGCGCGACCTCGACATGATGGTCGGTCCCCGCCGCCGCAATCACCTTGGCACCGAGATGCGCCGCGATTTGGACGAGGAAACTCGCGAGCCCGCCGGCAGCGCCCATCACCAGCACCCATTCGCCGGCTTTGAGCTTCACCTTCTCGCGCAGCATGTTGTGCGCCAAGGGCGCGTGGCGCGCGACGACCGTCGCGGTGTGGAAGTCGAGCCCGTCGGGCAACAGATAGGTGTTCTTCACCGGCAGCTTCACGTATTGCGCATAGCCGC
>CAYMNX010000498.1:0-2493 GCA_964391905.1 uncultured Rhizobiaceae bacterium | reverse complement strand
GGGCCGAGGGTGACGGTTGTGGGCCTCGGCCCAAAACAGCGAAAGTTCGTAAGTGTCACCGATTCGATATGCATAGTGGCAGTATGGCAAAACTTAAACGCTAGCAAAAGCCCTATGACTCAGCCATTTAGGGCAATATTGACATTGTCAGTATTTTTGTATTATATTTCTGACATAAGGATTTCTTGCTGACGACAACCGGCTGCCATCACTTCCATCTTGAAGTGACGCTGACGACCAAAGGATTTATCGAACGCAGCGATGATGTTCTTTTTGCCCAAGTCACGCGCGACTGTTTTACGGTCTTCGGAATTTTTACCCACGAAGTCTTTACGCTGAATTCACCCGAGCATCGCCGGCTCTGTGAGGTCCGTACCGCAATTCGTCCAAAAGGTTCGCCGGGCGTTGTTACCATCGGGACTGCCCTTACATTGTCAGGGCACGATCTTCGCTCCGTCAATTACGCCGCTCACTGTGCCTTCCAGGTCCGCACATTGGATCCCAAATTTGACGATCCCGCTGCGATTGAAGAATGGTTTGAGCAAGCGGGTCGGCGGCCGCCCAAGCATCTGCGGTTCCAATGGAAGTTTTACGGCCTCGATTTTTGCATTCAGGAAAATAGATCAAAGACGATCTGGTGGGTGCAGAAAGGCTGGATTTAATGTCCCGCCGCGTTCTGGAAAGCTACCCATGGGCGTGAAGATTTGACCGAGATGATCCACAAGCGTAAAATATTGATGACTGTGCGGTAAAAGTTACGCTTCGTAAAACATGAGCTCACGTAACGAAATAATCGAGACAACTGCCGGCGAAGTTGCCGCTGAACTTGCGCGCCGCGGTGTGAGCCCGAGCGAGCGCGTGAAAGTCGAAATCGCTCCCGGCAAGGGTGATCAGGGTCGGCGCAAGCTGTCAGAGATTGCCGCACGCATGCGGGCGACCGCAGCAGCGCGTGGCCTGACGACCGAAATTTTCGATGCGATCCTTGCCCAATCTAAATGAGGATCATTCTCGATACGAACGTTTTCGTCAGCATCCTCATCCGTCCAGGCACCAGCTTTTCGTCGCTGGTCGCGACTATATCGATCAACACGCCACGATCCTCTACTCGACCGAAACTCTGACCGAACTCATCGACGTTCTACGTCGCGATAAGTTCGCGAAATACACGACGGCCGAAGATGTCGCCGCCTTCGTCGAGTGGATCGCGAACGCAGGCGAACTTATAACCGTCGAAGCGCCCGTGACTGGCTCGCGCGATCCCAACGACGATAAATTTCTTGCGCTCGCGATCGCTGGCCAAGCCGATTATCTCGTAACCGGCGACAAAGACCTGCTCGTCCTTAGCCGAATCGGCGCAACGCCAATCGTCACCCCGAGCGATTTCCTCAACGCCGTCAATCACTGAGGCTCATTGAGCGGATCCGAACTCGCGCCGAGGCGTTGGTGCGGGCGGCCGGACTTGAACCGGCACAGGCCTTGCGGCCCTACGGATTTTCATACCAACTACGGCTTTCGCCGCCGCGTCGCTCGGCCGAAGCTGAACGAGGCGTTTGTGGTCTGGACTATCCCTTCACCCTGCCCCGGGTCAGGTCCGGGGTTTAGGTGCTGCCCGTCTAGTCTCTACACCTTCCCGTCTCCGGGCTTGGCTCGGGATTGCCATTGCAGGTTTCCCCGAATTTGAGCAGTTCTGCATCGGCGGTTTCCCGCCGAGCACTCAATCGCTTAAGTCCGTTGCGTCTACCATTCCGCCACGCCCGCGCGTGACACGTCGCTTTATACCGACGGGCGAGAGGCGAACCAACCCTTTAAGTCCGTTGCGTCTACCATTCCGCCAAGCGGGCACGAAGCGAGAAAAGCGAGACCGGGAAATCTTAGCAGGCCGGCTTCGATTTTGCGCGCATCCGCTCTATCATTTGGATAACGCCCGGAGGTCAAGCCCCGATCGGGGGCGATGACCGGTTCGGGCGCGCTTGTAAGCGAAGAAGAAGAACGGAGGATCCCCTGGACTACGATTTGGTTACGATCGGCGGCGGCCTCTCCGGTCTCGTTGCCGCCTGCCGCGCCGCGCAGCTTGGCCTCAAGCCCGCCGTTCTCGAGCAGGCCGAGGCGGAGCGCTATCTCTGCAGCTCGCGCTACTCGACCGGCGTCATCAATGTCATGGGGTTGGCGATCCTCGCCGATCCGGCGACGCTCTATGACGCGATCGTCACCGGCAGCGGCGGCGCGGCGCGGCCCGACCTCGCCCGCGCCGTCGCCGAGAACGGCAAGCGCGCGATTGACTGGCTCGCCGAGCAAGGCACGCGCTTCATTCAGCGCGGGCTGCAGAAGGATCAGCCGGGCCAGCAGGTCCTGGCGCCGCCGCGGCGCCTCCAGGCCGGGCTCGCTTGCGAAGGCCGCCGCCCCGATCTCCCGCTGCGCCGCCTGCCCCAGCAGCTCGTGCCGCGCGGCGGCGCCGTTCTGCGCGGCACGAAAGTGGACCCGCTGGTCGTCGAG
>CAYMNX010000497.1:0-5361 GCA_964391905.1 uncultured Rhizobiaceae bacterium | reverse complement strand
GGGGCCAATGCTGGGCGCCTTGCTCCTCCAGTATCAGTGGAGCCCGAGCGCCATTCTCTATGTCATCGGCGCGCCGATGCTGCTCGGCACCGTGATCCTCCTGCTGCTGCGGCGGCAGGCGCATTTCCGGCACGAGGCGGTGGCGACGCCGGTCGCGAGCTCCCTCTCCGCGCAAGCCTAGGCCCGGCACACCCGGCCGCGTCGCAGCGCTTGATATGACAAGCGCGCGATGATACTTGCTCCATCAACAAACCGGGGGCAGCACGATGTTCAAAGGCAAGAAGGTTATCGACGTTCACGGGCACATTTCGACGCCGCCGCATTTCCGCGCCAATGCGATGAACCTCATCGCGCTGCGGACGCCGGGCGAAGGCGAAGTCGCCATTCCCGAGCCTGCGATGAAGCAAGCGCTCGAGCGCCATCTGCGCATGCTGGACGAGCGCAATATCGACATCCAGCTCATCTCGCCGCGCCCCGTCGCGATGCTGCATTGGGAGCAGTCTCACCTCGTCGAGGCCTGGTCGAAGACGACCAACCGCGTCATCGCCGAGCAGTGCAAGCTTCACCCCGAGCGGTTCGTCGGCGTCGGCCAATTGCCGCAATCGCCGGACATCAACATCAAGGGCTGCGTCGCCGAGCTCACGCGCTGCGTCAAGGAGCTGGGCTTCGTCGGCGCGATTCTCAACCCCGATCCCGGCGGCGATCGCAAGGCGCCGGGTCTCGACAACGAAGCCTGGTTCCCGCTCTATGAGCGCGCCGAGGAACTCCAAGCGACGCTCGTCGTTCATCCGTCGATCTCGCGGGATCCGCGTCTCGCCATCATTCCGCATTCCTATCAGTACAACAACATGACGGAAGAGACGCTCGCGACGCTGCTGCTCGAGAACAGCGACGTCTTCGCACGCTTCCCGACGCTGCGCATCCTCATCTGCCATTGCGGCGGGTGCCTGCGCCGGCTCATGGAGCTGGGCGAGGTGGTCGACGCGACCAGCGCCTCGCGCGGCCCCGACAATCTCATCGGCGCCAGCGGCGAGCATGCGGGAGGACAGGTCGGCTCGACCAACAAGGCGGACACGGCCGCGGCGGTGCGCGATCTCAGCGACAATCTGTTCTTCGATACCTGCGCCTATGATCCGTGGTTCCTCGCCACGGCGATTCGCCAGCGCGGGCCTAAGGTCATGGCGTTCGGGACGGAGGCGCCGGGGTCGGGATCGGCGATCGTCAATCCGCAAACCGGAAGACCATCGGACGATCTCCTCGCGACGATCGACAGCTTCAGCTTCCTTTCGGAAGAGCAGAAGCTCGACATCGTCCATCGCAACCCGCTGCGCATGTTTCCGCTCTTGGGCAAGCGCCTCGCCCTCTAGCGGAAACAATCGGGCGCTCGACGAGATCGGCGCTCATCGCCCTAGATTTCCACAAGCTCGGTCGAAATAACGCAATCTTGAACGATCGCCGACATAGCCGGCTTGGTCGCCCTGCACCATCTAAAGTGCAGCGAAAGGAGGACCGAGATGGTGCGGCTCTTTATATTGTCGTTGGCGGCAACAATGGCTGTCATGCTCCCCGCAATGGCAGCGCCCGAGAGCGATCGCATCCGCGGCACGATCGCCGCTGCAGATCCCCATAGCCTTATTGTGCAGACGCGCGAGGGCGATAAAGTAACCGTCGCCCTGACCGATGCGACGAAATATGTAACGGTCGTCAAGTCCAGCCTCGCGAATGTCGAGAAGGGAAGCTTCATCGGAACCTCGACCAAGGGCAGCGGCGACTTCCTGGTCGCTTTGGAGGTGCATATCTTCCCGCCCTCCATGCGCGGCGCCGGTGAAGGTCACTATGGATGGGACCCGCTACCGGACACGACAGTGGCGGGCGGCGGCAGCGTCCCCAGCGCGATGACCAACGGAACCGTGCAAGGGGTGACAGCGAAGAGCCCGGGGGCCGCCGTCAATACGACCATGACGAATGGCGATGTCGGCTCCCTATCGCAGCAGGGCGGCGCCGAGCGCATCACGGTTACCTACAAGGGCGGCGCGCAGACGATTCTGGTGCCGCCGACCGCGCCGATCGTGGCTTACGAGCCGGCGGATCATTCGGCCGTGATGACGGGGGCGCACGTCTTCATCAAGGGATCCAAGGACGGCGGCAAAATCACGGCGGACCAAATCGCGATCGGCAAGGATGGGCTGACGCCGCCGATGTAGCGATACGCCCGGGCGGCATTATCCATGACACCCGTCAACCGGCGGCAAGAGACGTTCGGCGCGAGGCAGCCAAGCATGAGGCCCGTTCATCCACTGATCGTGCGCCTGATGCATTGGCTTGGCGCCTTCGCGATCATCTGCATGATCTTGAGCGGCTGGCAAATTTATAACGCGTCGCCGCTTCTGCCGTTCGTCTTTCCGCGCTGGATGACGCTGGGCGGCTGGCTTGCCGGCGGCATTGCCTGGCATCTCAGCGCCATGTGGCTGCTGATCGCGGATGGGCTTGCCTATCTGGTCTATGGGATCGCCTCGGGGCATTTTCGCCGCGACTTTCTACCGATCACATACGGAACCGTCAGCCGCGATTTTGGTGCGGCGCTGCACTTGCGCCTCGCTCACCGCCTTGGCGAATACAACGCCGTGCAGCGCCTCTTCTACGCGGGCGTCATTATCGTCGCCATCCTCATCGTGTTGACCGGCCTCTCGATCTGGAAGCCGGTTCAGCTCGGCTGGTTGACCGATCTGTTCGGCGGCTACGACATCGCGCGTGGCATCCATTTCGCCCTGATGAGCCTGATTGTCGGCTTCCTGCTGGTGCATTTGACGCTCGTCGCGCTTTTTCCGCGGACCCTTGTCGCGATGCTGATCGGGCTGCGTCGCGACCGCGACAGCGGGCGCCGGCCATGAATCGCCGAGACCGGCCCGCCGTCCATTTCGATGCCGTCAAGCGCGATCTTGCGAAAATCGACCGGCGATTTCTGCTGCGCGGCGGCTTGTCGCTCGGCGCGCTCTCGCTGCTCTCCGGCTGCGATTTGTCGAGCGATGATGCGGTGGACAAGGCGCTCCGAGCCATGCTGCGCTTCAACGACCGCGTCCAGGCCGCCTTGTTCAATCCGAACCGGCTCGCCAAGACCTATCCGGCCAGCGCCATTACGCGGCCCTTCCGCTACAACGGCTACTATCCGGAATGGCAGGTGCGCATCGTCGACGACGCGCAATGGCGCCTCGAGGTCGGGGGCTTGGTCGATGATAAGCGGCCATGGTCGCTTGCCGCGCTGCGCGCCCTGCCGCAGGAAGAGCAGATCACGCGTCATATCTGCATCGAAGGCTGGAGTCAGATCGGCCAGTGGAGCGGAGTGCCGCTTCATTCCTTCCTGCGCCGCATCGGCGCCGATTTGCGCGCAAAATACGTCGCCTTCCGGTGCTTTGACGATTATTGGACAAGCATCGACATGGCGAGCGCCCTGCATCCGCAGACGATCCTGACGCTCGATTTCGAGGAAAAACCGTTGGAGCCGCCCTGGGGCGCGCCCTTG
Organism: uncultured Rhizobiaceae bacterium; assembly: GCA_964391905.1. Taxonomy (GTDB): domain Bacteria; phylum Pseudomonadota; class Alphaproteobacteria; order ATCC43930; family CGMCC-115725; genus CAIKMD01. The sequence goes on along the minus strand of CAYMNX010000497.1, from coordinate 1,841 downwards.
CGATTGCGCATACCGACGAAGCTCGGCTTCAAGAACGCGAAATATATCGCATCGATCGCGGTGACCAACGATTACCCAGGTGGCTATTGGGAGGACCAAGGCTACAACTGGTTCAGCGGCCTCTGAGGTATCGGCATGAAAATTGGATTGATCATTCTCGGCTTGGCGCTGGCGCTCGCCGCGTGTCGGCCGCCCCCAGGCGGCTGGGGAAGCTACAGCAACAACAATCCCTACGCTCTGCCGGAGTACCATGGCGGCGCTACGCCATTCTGATGCCGGCATCGAGCGGGCGAAGGAATTAAAGCCACTCTGCCCTTCATCGCCGACGCGTGGTCTATCTCGGAATTGGCGCTAACCCTTGAAGAGTTGAGACCTGCTTTATCTCCTTGATCGGGCAGCGCGAGGAGCGAGGTAGGTGAGCGTTCGGCAATCCTTATAACTGATGCCTTTGATGCTCAAAGGAACGACGAATTCCATTGGGATGGCGTGAGCTTCGACGCTCGAGCCCGAGCGCCACCCGCCATGACAACAGAACACTACTTGATGTAGCTGTTGTCGATCAGCGGCTGATAGTCCTTGAGCTTTTCCTCGGGCTTCAAGAACCCGGCCGCGATGTTCATCAGATCGCCGTTCTCGATCGCCTTCGGATCGACGCGCGGCGGATAGTTCACGGCATCCTTCAGCGCGTCATAGGCCATGCCGAGGACGGTGTCGTCGTAAGCGGGAAAGCGCTTTTTCATTTCGGCCATGGTTTTCTCGCGGTCGGTCGCCACGATCTTGATGCCCGCGATCATGCCGTTCATGAACTTGGTGCAGAGATCGCCATGCGCCGGACAGTAATCGGCGCGCACCGTCACGATCGACGCCGCAATCGGGAAGAACTTGGTTGGTTCGCCCTTGGTCGGATCGGAGACCATCACGCCAGAGCCGTCCGCCATCACCTGTTGCGCGTAAGGCATCGCATTCGAGAAGCCCTCGATCTGCTTTGTTTTCCATGCCGCCATGATTTCGGGCGGCAGCATCGTCGGCGTCACGACATCGCTCGGGCTGATGCCCGCTTCGGCCGCGACCGATTTCAGCACCGCGTCGGGCAGCGAGCCGATGCTGGTGATCGCAATTTTACGACCTTTCAGGATTTTCGCGCGCTCGCTCAGCGGCGCGGTCCCATCGAAATGCGCGGCTTCGGCGATGTCCTTGCGGATCATCACCCATTCCATCGTCTTCTTGACGCCGGCGCCGATCGCCTGCATGTGCTGGCCATGCGCGTAGGCGCGCGTGAGCGCGTCGGATGAGCCGATGGCGAATTGCACCGAGCCGTTGATGACGGCGTTGTTCGTGCCGACGCCCGGAATGACGATGGTTTTGACGTCGAGGCCTTGATCGGCCCAGAGACGAAAATCCTCAGCGAAATAAAGCGACGTAAATGAGATGTTGACCGACGGCAACGCCAAGGTCACCTGGGCGGACTCCGCCCGCGCCGATGCGGCTAGCAGTGTCGCCCCCGCAAGCGCAAAGACAGCCGAACGCAGCATTCCCCCCGTCACCATGATTGACCCCTTCTTTCACGACGCTGTTATCGATATGAATTTATGATCAGCCGCGCGCGCGCCTGGCGTTCCCAAGGTTCTCGCAGACAAGCTTCCCCGGGTCAAGCCTCGACCATAGGGAGATCGTTATGACTTCGTATTCCGCCGGGTGACCGAGCCGGCGTTTTTGAATTCGGGCGCTTTGGCAATGCTCTTCGCCGCCTCGCGCGCGCAAGCGATAAAGATCTTCGTCTCGGGCGTCAGGAGCTGATTCTTGCGCGTCACGATCGCGATCGGCAGCGGCTCGATCGCTAC
>CAYMNX010000496.1:0-5653 GCA_964391905.1 uncultured Rhizobiaceae bacterium | reverse complement strand
GACTTCGCCGGCCAATCGCTCCGCATCGATCGCATCGAGGAGCGCCTTGAGCGGATCGAGAAGCGCCTCGGCCTGATCGAGGCCTGACGAGGCCCGTTAGCTCTACGATATTCTGCTCCCCTGATAGATCTCGTTGTTTCTGATTTACGATGAAATTTCTGTCCAGTCTCTGCCCGGTTCTGGCCGTTTGATCGGTTTCGCTGCGAGCACGGCACAATCCGAAGAATCGTTGCCGAACCTTTCTGGTACGGCAGTCGATTGCGCTGGGAAATTTACGTGCCTTCATCGAGCGTCGAAAAGGTGTGTGGCTTCAATCGCGATTCGGCATTCTCTCATTTGCTGACAGATTCGGTTTCGCGAATCGATCGATATTTGACGGACCATTCTCTTGCAATCACGACAGAGGGGCTTTCAATTGTGGCGAGCCCGCGCTCGATGCTTATCTTCGACGCCGGGCCTCACAGGATATACGCCGCCGCGTCGCGCAGGTCTTTGTGGCAATTGGCGCTGCGCCTGGCCAAATTGCCGGCTACTATTGTTTAAGCGCGCGCAGATTTGTCGCCGGAACTGGCGAAACGCTTGCCGGATTATCCGGTTGCAGCGGCGCTGTTGGGGCGTTTGGCCATTGACCGAGCCTATCAAGGTCGAGGTTACGGCGAGACTCTACTGCTCGATGCGGCGAGACGCGTGCTTCGCGCAAGCGCCGCGATGGCGGTTGACGCGCTCATTGTCGATGCGAAGAATGAGCGAGCGTGCGGCTTTTACGCGCGCTACGGTTTCCGCCGCCTGCCTGATTCGCCGCAGCGGGTGTTCTTGCCTCTCGATACTTTTTGGAGGCGGGATTGTGAGGTGCCAAGAGAAAGCTCACTCCCTCCACACCCGCCCCCGTTCTTTCAAGCTCATGTTACACCCCGCCCCACACCTCATTCGCGACATCGACCACGAGCGCCAATTTGCGCCGCTGGATCTCGGGCGTGATCTTGTTGCCGTGATGGGTGCTGGCGAAGCCGCATTGCGGCGATAGGCAGAGATGATCGAGCGGCACATATTTTGCGGCTTCATCGATGCGGCGCTTCAGCGCGTCCTTTGACTCGAGCTCCGGCTTCTTGGTGGAAACGAGGCCGAGCACCACGCGCTTGCCCTTCTTGACGAAGCGCAGCGGCTCGAAGCCGCCGGCGCGTTCGGTATCGTATTCGAGGAAGAAGCCGTCGACATCGAGCCCGCCGAAGATCGTCTCGGCGATCGCGTCGTAGCCACCAGAGGCCATCCACATGCTCATGTGATTGCCGCGGCAGGTGTGAATGGTGACGCTCATTCCCGTGGGGCGCCCCGCGATGATGGCGTTGAGCACTTCCGTGTATTTCGCCGCGAGCCGATCCGGGTTCTCGCTGTCGCGCTCGACCTGGGCGCGGATATCGCGATCGCAGAGATAGGAGATCGAGACGTCGTCGAGCTGGAGATAACCGAGCCCCGCCTTGCCGAGATCGGCGATCTCGGCGCGGTAGCCGGCGATGATATCGGCCCAGAACCCCTCCATGTCGGGATAGGCCTTCTCGCTCACCACCTTGCGTCCGCCGCGCATATGGAGATAGGTCGGCGCCGGGATGCAGAGCTTCGGCGTCCGCGTCGTCACCGAGCGCAGATAGGTGAAATCCTCGACCGCGATCGGATTTGTGCGACGAATCTTGTCGTCCACCACCATCATCGAGCGCGTCTCCGCGGTCTCGCCGCCCTCGCCCTTGAAGGTCACGGCGTAGTTCGATTGTGTCGCCTTGATGCCGGAAAAGCCGGTCAGGAAATCGACATGCCAGAAGGCGCGGCGGAATTCGCCGTCGGTGATGCCCTGGAGACCGACGCCCTCTTGCATCTTGACGGCTTCGGCGATCGCGCGGTCCTCGACCGCGCGCAACTGCGCGCGCGTGATCTCGCCCTTCTCGGCCTGGGCCCGCGCCGCATGCACCTCGGCGGGGCGCAGCAGACTGCCGACATGATCGGCGCGGAAAGGCGGCTTCGAGCTCGTGGCCATTGGGTCCTCCTCTGTCATTGTTTCGCAGCGATCGGCCTCGCTATATTGTGAGCGTCAATCAAGATGAGGCAAGGCATAGGCTTGCCCATGACCGGTGGGAGGAAAGGGGATGGAAGCGTCAAAACGCATCGGTGGCTTCGCCGTGGCCGCGCTCGGGCTCTTGCTCATGGGCCCGCCCGTCGCCGCGCAAACAGCCGTCAAGGTCGGCATCATCGAGAGCCTGTCGGGTCCCGATTCCTCGCCCGGCGTCATTCAGGACAAGGCGATCAAGCTTTACATGAAGGTTCACGGCAAGGAGCTTCCACCGGGCGTGAAGCTCAATCTCATCACGCGCGACGATACCGGCCCCAATCCCGAAGTGGCGAAGCGCGTGGCGCAGGAGCTCGTCACCCGCGATCACGTGAACCTTCTCTTCGGGGTGATCTATTCGCCGAATGCGGTCGCGATCGCGCCAATCGCCACCGAGGCGAAAGTGCCGCTCATCGTCACCAATGCCGCAGGCTCGGCCATCACCCGCGCCTCGCCCTACATCGTGCGCGATTCCTTCACCATCTGGCAGCAATCCTATCCGATGGGGCAATGGGCGGCGAAGCAAGGCTGGAAGAAAGCCTATACCGCGGTCACGGACTACATTCCGGGCTATGATGGCGAAGCCGGCTTCATCAAGGGCTTCACCGAAGGCGGCGGGCAGATCGTCGGCTCGGTGCGCATTCCGCTCGCGGATCAGGACGTCACCCCTTATGTCCAGCGTATCAAGGACGCGCAGCCCGATGTCGTCTTCAATTTCGTTCCCGGCGGCACGCGCTCGACCGCTTTCATGAAGGCATGGCACGATCTCGGCCTCGACAAGGCTGGCGCGAAGATCGTTGCAACGCAAGATCTCGTCATCGAGGACGAGCTTCCCAATATGGGCGATGCGCCGCTCGGCATCGTCACCGCGGGCAATTACTCGACGGCGGCGACGCGGCCGCAGAGCCAGGCCTATCTTGCCGCCTGGCATAAGGAATATGGCGACAACGACATCACCAATTACGTCGCGGTCGGCGCCTGGGACGCGATGCAGATGGTGTTCGACCTCGTCAACGCGACCAAAGGCAAATTCACCGCCGATCAGGCGATGGAGTTCCTGCGCAACTGGAAGACCGACAAGAGCCCGCGCGGCCCGATCTCGATCGATCCCAAGGAGCGCGACATCGTCCAGAACATCTACATCCGCCGCGTCGAGAAGGTGAACGGCAAGCTCGCCAATGTTGAATTCGACACGATTCCGGCGGTCAAGGATCCATGGAAGGAATTCAACCCGCCGAAGTGACCTGGGTGCCTATCCCTTCGCCGCCAAGGTCGTGAACACATCCGGCGCCGTTGGCAGGCGCTGGATGTGGTGGCGGTGCCAGAGCGCGTAGAAGAGCAGCGTCCAGGCGGCAAAGCCTTCACGCTTGCCGTTCGCCTCGACGAAGAGCTTCTCGACCATATTGGGCAGGCAGATTTCCTGGACGCAGGGCTGGGCCGCGACCAAGGGCCCGAGCTGCGCGCCGCGGCGCGCGATCCACTCGCCGACCGGCACGGTGAAGCCGCGCTTCTTCGCGAACAGCTCGGTGGCGCTCACCTTTCCGGAGAGCCAGCGGCGCAGCAAATATTTGCCGAGGCCGCGGCGCACTTTCAGATCATCGGCGAGGTTGAAGGCGAAAGCCGCGACCACCGGATCGAGGAACGGCGTGCGGCCCTCGACGCCATGCGCCATGAGGCAGCGATCGAGCTTGATCAAGAGATTGTTAGGCAGCCAGTCGGCGCAGTCGGTCGCTTGCGCGACCTGCAGCCGCGTGCGGCCATTCTGCTGCGCATGGAGCTCAGCCGCGGCGATGCCGTCGCGCCAGCCGGCGAGATCGCCGCGCAAGATGCCGAGATGTTCGAGATTGCCGCGGGCGCGCAGCAGCTTGCCGCCCGCCCACCATGGCCGCGTCACGCTGCGATAGCGGCCATAGCCGGCAAAGTGCTCATCGCCCCCTTCGCCCGAGAGGATCACTTTGAGCCCCGCCTCGCGCGCGGCGCCGGCGAGCTTGTAAGTCGGCAGAATGGCGTAATCGGCGGCGGGATCGTCCATCGCCCGCGCGATCTCGGGCAGCAAGAACCAGAAATCGGATTCGCGAAACTCGACCTCGATATGCTCGGCGCCGAATTCCGACGCAACCGCATGCGCCGTCTGCCGCTCATCGACCGCGCCGGTGCGCGAGAAGCCGATGGTGAAGGCTTTGACCGGCCGGGCGTTGAGCCGCGCCATCATCGCGAGAATGGCCGATGAGTCGATGCCGCCGGAGAGAAACATGCCATAGGGCACGTCGGCGCGCTGATGCAGGGTGACGCTGTCGGCGAAAACGCGATCGAAGCCCAGAAGCGCGTCCTCTTCCGACATTTTGCCGTTGGCATGGTCGGGCAGCGCCTCGACGCGCCGCCGCTCGACGATGCGTCCCCTAGCGACGACCAGGGTCTCGCCCGGCAGCACGCGGCTGATGCCGGAGAAGACCGTGTCGCGCCCGGTCGTGAATTGCAGCTGCAAGAGCTCGTTACGCGACTGGCGCACGAGCTCGGCCGGAACGATGCCGCCATGGACGAGGCTTTGCGCCTCCGAAGCGAAGGCGAAACCGCGCGGCGTCTCGGCGTAATAGAGCGGCTTGATGCCGAAGGGATCGCGCGTGAGGATGAGGCGGCCGCTCGCGGGATCGTGCAGCGCGATCGCATACATGCCGCGCAGATGCCGCGTGAAGTCGAGGCCGAAGCGGCGATAGAGATGGAGCGGCAGCTCGCAATCGGAGCCGGTTGCGAACACGGCCTGCGGCACCTCGGCGTGAAGCTCGCGATAATTGTAGATCTCGCCATTGGCCATGAGCGCCGCGCCGCCCGGCTCGTAGAGCGGCTGATCGCCGGTCGCGAGGTCGATGATCGCAAGGCGCGTCTGCACCATGCCGACATCGCCCGAGCGATAATGGCCGTTGCCGTCGGGTCCGCGATGGGCAAGCGCCTTTTCCATCGCCTGGAGTGCCGTCAGCGGCGGCGGCTCGCCATTCAGGGTCATCATGCCCGCGATCCCGCACATCAGGCGGCCACCTTGGCGAGAAATGCGCGATAGGCGGCGACCACCTGGCGCTCGGTGAAGTGAGCCTCGTATTCGGCATGGCCGGCGGCGGCGAGCGATTGGGCGAGCGATTCGTCGGCGACCAACCGCTCGATGGCGGCCGCCAGCGCCGCGGCATCCTCGATCGGAACGAGCAGGCCGTTCTCGCCGTCGGTGATGAGCTCGGCCGGGCCCGTGCTCGCCGCGGCAATCACTGGCTTGCGCGCCGCCCAAGCCTCGATGATGGTGTTGCCGAGCGGCTCGATCCGCGAGGGGCATAACAGCATGTCGCAAGCGGCGAGCAAGGCCGGCACATCGTCGCGCCAGCCAAGGAAGCGCACGCGCTCCGCGATGCCGAGTGCCGCTGCCTGCTGCTGCAGCGTGTCCGCCAAGTCCCCCTCGCCCGCGAGCCACAGGTAAAGCTCCTTCACCTGAGCCACCGCGGCGAGCAGCACATCGAAGGCTTTGTTGGGATGGAGCCGCCCGAGCGCAAGGGCGAGCGGGACATCCGCCGGCGT
>CAYMNX010000495.1:0-7367 GCA_964391905.1 uncultured Rhizobiaceae bacterium | reverse complement strand
CCTGAAACCGTCGCGGCCGAGCTGGGTCTCGATCATGCGCACGACTTCGGCGCCCTTGTTGTAGACCGTCGCGGTGTAGAAATTGTCGATCTCGATATATTCGGCCGGCTGCACGGGATGGGCGAGCGGGCCCGCATCCTCGGGGAATTGCGCCGCGCGCAGGCGGCGCACATCGCCGATGCGGCGCACCGCGCGGCTGCCCATATCGCCCGAGAATTCCTGGTCGCGATAGACGGTGAGCCCCTCCTTGAGCGAGAGCTGGAACCAGTCGCGGCAGGTGACGCGGTCGCCCGTCCAATTGTGGAAATATTCGTGGCCGATCACGCTCTCGATGCCCTGGAAATCGACATCGGTCGCGGTCTCGGGCTTCGCCAGCACGTATTTCGTGTTGAAGATGTTGAGGCCCTTATTCTCCATCGCGCCCATGTTGAAGTCGCTGACGGCGACGATGTTGAAGACGTCGAGATCATAGGCGAGGCCGAAGCGAGTCTCGTCCCATTGCATTGCATGCTTCAGCGATGCCATTGCATGGGCGCATTTATCCTCGTCGCCGCGCCGGACCCAGATCGCGAGCGGCACTTTCTTGCCGTCCTTGGTCGTGAAGCTGTCGCGAAACGGCACGAGATCGCCGGCGACGAGGGCGAAGAGATAGGAGGGTTTTGGAAACGGGTCCTCCCATTTCGCCCAATGCCGGCCGCCCGTGCTCTCGCCTTGATCGACCGGATTGCCGTTCGAGAGCAGCACCGGATAGCGCGTCTTGTCGGCGAGGATTGTCGTCGTGTAACGCGCCATTACATCGGGACGGTCGATGAAATAGGTGATGCGGCGAAAGCCCTCGGGCTCGCATTGCGTGCAGAAATTGCCGCCGGATTTGTAAAGGCCCGAAAGCACGGTGTTGTTCTGCGGCTCGATCCTTGTCTCGATATCGAGGGTGAAGCTATCGGGCACGGCGTGGATGGTCAGCGCTTCATCGTCGCACTGATAGGAATTGGGCCCGAGGGCCTCGCCATTGAGCGCGAGGGAGACGAGCCCGACCTCGCGCCCATCGAGCTTCAAGGGCGCGTTCGGCTCAGGCGAAGCCGGGTTCCTCCGCAGCGCGAGCCGTGCCTTCACCAGCGTTCTCTCTTCGCCGAGATCGAAGACGAGGTCGACCGTATCGATGAGGAAGGCAGGAGCCTTGTACGCGGCGAGGCGAATGGGCTGATGGGAACTCAAATCGCGCGATGCGTCGGCCATGGATTCACCATTCGGACGTGGGCAAATGATAAAAACATAATGTAATCCTCGCCGGTCATGAGTTGAAGGCGGTTCCCCCGACGGGCATACTCGCGCTGCGAATTTGATTGGTCTGAGGGGAAGGAAGCCAATGGACGCCAGCGATAGGCCGCAACGCACCGCCAATGTCGATTTCGAGCGCTTTCGCTTGCGCAATTTCCTCAACGAGCTCGTCGCGGCGGGCGAGGTCGAGATCCATGCCGAGCCCTTCGATTTGGCTGATGCCGCCAAGGTGCTGACCGGCAATCCCAAAGCCGTCTGGTTCAAGAAAATCGGGCCGGAGCAGACGGAGCTCGTCGGCAATGTCGATGGCGACCGTGCGCGGCTCGCCCGCGCTTTCGGCGTTCCGGCCGACAAGCTCGTCCATGAGCTGACGCGCCGGATCGACGGGAAACCCGACATCATCGAGGTGTCGCGACAAGCCGCACCGGTGCAGCAAGTGGTCGTGACCGGCGATGACATCGATGTGACGGCGCTGCCGGTCCATCTCCAGCATGGCCAAGATGGCGGGCCCTATATCTCGGCCTCGGTCGATTTCGCGCGCGATGCGCGGACGGGTCTCGTCAATTCCGGGCTGCGGCGACTGATGCTGCGCGGCAAGCGCGAGACCGGCATCGACTTGAACGCGCCCAGCGATCTGCGCGCGATCTATATCGCAGCGCAGGCGAAGGGCGAGAAGCTGCCGGTGGCCTTCACCATCGGCTCGCATCCGATCGATCACGTCGCGGCGACGATGCGCGTTCCCGGCGACGAGCTCGAGCTCGTTGCGAAGCTGCGCGACGCGCCGCTGCCCGTGGTCAAATGCGTCACCAATGATTTGCGCGTTCCGGCCGATGCCGAATATGTGATCGAGGGCTATCTCGACGAGCGCGGCTATGTCGAGGATGAGGGGCCGTACGGCGAATATCTCGGCTATTACGGCGGGGTGAAGCTCAACCCCGTGTTTCACATCACGGCGATCACGCACCGCAAGGACGCGCTCTTTCAGACCTTGACCATCAGCGGCCGGCGTCTCGACCGCACCGAGACGTCGCAGCTCGAGACCTTGCGCAACGAGTTCAATGTGTGGCGGGCGCTGAAGACGGTGGTGCGCGAGCCCGTTGCCGTCTATGCGCCGGTAGCGGCGGGCGGCCAGCCGCATGTGCGCGTCGCCCTGCGCCAGCACTTTCCCGGCGAGGCGCGCAGCGCCATCCACACCGTGCTCGGCAGCACCAGCGTCAAGCACATGTTCGTTGTAGATCCCGATATCGACATCTTCTCCGACGAGCAGATGGAATGGGCGCTCGGCACGCGCTTCCAGGCGGACCGCGATCTCGTGATCATGACCGGCATGCGCGCAAGCCCGCTCGATCCATCGCTCCAAGGTCCGACCGGCGCGAAGCTCGGCTTCGATCTGACCTGGCCCGTCGGCAAGAGCTCGATGGAGCACGCCGTTCCCGATGCGCCGCATTATGAGGGGAAGCGCTTCGCGTCGCTCAAAGCGGCGCTCGAAGACGGTCCCAAGAGCTTCGAGCAGCTGATGGCCGCGACCGGCAGCAAAGACGGGCGCGAGATCGTGCGCGAGCTCGAGATGCTGCGCGGCACGCCAGGCTTCGCGCGGGACAAGGAAGGCCGCTACTCGCTGAAGGCGAAATAAGGAAGGCGCGATGAAATTCAATTTCTTTCATCTGATGCCATGGCCTGACTATCCGCGCGAGCCGGAGGAGTGGCCGGTCAGCAACAAGGAATTCGACGCCGAGCGCGGCCGGCAGCTTTATGCCGACTACATCGACTGCATGGCCTATGCCGAGGAATGCGGCTTCGATTCGATCGGCTGCAACGAGCATCATTTCAGCCCCTATGGGCTGATGTCGAACCCCAACCTCATCGCCTCCGCGCTCGTCCACAGGACGAAGCGCGTCAATCTCGCGATCCTCGGCAATCTCGTGCCGCTGCTCAATCCGATCCGCGTCGCCGAGGAATATGCGATGCTCGACGTCATGAGCGGCGGGCGCGTCCTCGCCGGCATGATGCGCGGCATCCCGCATGAATATATCGCCTATAACGTGCCGCCCTCCGATTCGCGCGAGCGTCTGCGCGAGGCGGTCGCGCTCATCATCAAGGCCTGGACCGAGCCCGAGCCGTTTGGCTGGGAGGGCGAGTATTATCAATTTCCCTCGGTCTCGATCTGGCCGCGCCCCTATCAGAAGCCCCATCCGCGGCTCTTGATGTCGGGCACCAACGAGGAATCGGCGGAGTTCGTCGCGCAGCACAAGGCCAAGCTCGGCATCGTGCTAATCGCCGACTTGAACGTCGCGCGCGCCAATATCGAGTTCTATAAAAAAGTCGCGCGCTCCTGCGGCTGGGAGCCGGCGCCCGACGACATCCTCATCGGCCATCATACCTGCATCGCCGATACCGATGAGGAGGCGCGCGAGCATATGCGCAAAGCGCTCGATTATTTCCACCGCATCCTGATGCGGCCGCAACGCTCGGCGCAGCAACTCGTCATTCAAAAAACGCGCTACTATCAGAAGGAAGGCTCGGCCGACCGCTTCGAGGCGCGGCTCGCGGCCCTGCGCGGCCGCTCGCTCGAGGACCAGATCGAATCGGGCTCCGTCTATTGCGGCAGCCCCGAGACGGTGGTCGAGCAAATCAGGCGCGTCCACAAGGCGCTGGGTCACGGCACCGAGCAATTCACGATGAAAGTAGGCAACATGCCCGACAAGGTCGTGCGCCGCGGCATGGAGCTCTTCCGTGACCGCGTGCAGCCGGCGCTTAAGAACCTCTGAAGGAGCCGCGCCATGAGTTTCGAACGTAAGGAAGCAGAGCTCGCGGCGGGGGCGCTCCCCTATTTCGTCGCCGGCGCAGGCACGCCGCTGCTCTATCTTCATCCCGCCGGCGGGTTCGGCGTGTCGAGGCCGCTCGAGGCGTTGGCAGAGCGCCATCGAATTTTCGCGCCGCTGACGCCGGGCTTCGACGGCACGCCTGCCAATGCGAATATCCGCAACATGGAGAGCCTCGCCGATCTCGCGGCCCAATTCATCGAAACGGTGATCGGCACGCATTGCGATGTGCTCGGCCAGTCCTTCGGCGGCTGGGAAGCGCTGTGGCTCGCCGTGAAGCATCCGGGCAAGGTCGATCACCTCGTGCTCGAAGCGCCGGCCGGCGTACCGGCGGGCGGGAAGGGTGGCTTGCCGGCCGATCCCGCCGAGGCACGGAAGAAGCTCTTCGCTTATCCCGACCGCGCCCCGCCGGTGACGAAGCCGCCGGAGCAGCTGCAGGGCAATCGCCGCATGCTCGATCACTATGGCGCCGCGTCGCTCTCTGATGAGACGCTTCCCGCGCGCGTCGCCGAGATCAAGACGCCGACGCTCATCTTGATGGGGACGAAGGACGAGATCATTCCGCGCGAGACTGGGCAATATCTAAAGGCCCATATCGCCGGCTCGCACCTTGCCTATATCTACGATGCCGCGCATGTGATCCAATCGGATCAACCCGACCGCTTTTTGCGGATCGTCGCGTCCTTCCTCGAGCGCGGCGATGCTTATATCGTCAATTGGGGCGCGAGCGCGGCTTCGGCGATCCCGGGCGGCGTTCGATAGAGTCAGCGATCCCTTCGTTTCGTCATCGCGAGGAGCCCTGAGCCTCGTGAAGGGCGACGAAGCAATCCAGAGCCGCGGCGCGTTCCTGGATCAGTTCGCTACGCTCGCGATGACGAGGCCTTAATCTCTACGGGAAACCGTACTAAACCGCGCGATAGCCGAAGCGGCGCACCTTGTCGAGATTCCGGCCTTCGATGCGCAGGAGCTTGGTCGGGCCGTCGCGCCGCGGCGAGTGCAGGTCGCCTTCATTGTAAAGATGTGCCATGCCGGGCTGCAGCGCGTAGCTCTTGACGAAGCGGACCTTGCCGAGCTTGCCCTCGCCCGCCGGCTCGACCAGCGCCCAATCGCTCATCACCGTCTCGCCTTCGGCTTGGCCGTAGATCGCCCAGGCGGTACCGTGATCATGCGGCTGGCTCTCCCGCGCATCCTTATAGACATGAGCGCAGACGCAGAAGCCGAGCTCCGGATCCTCATAGAGGATATCGCGCTGGCCGTGATCGTCGCCGAGATAGGTGGCGACGAAGTCTCGATCCCTGCACGCTTCCTCGACCAGGGCACAGACTTGCTTCCGGCCATTGACGCCGGGATCGGCGGCGAGCACGCGGTGGCATTCGGCGGCGAATTGCTCGAGCGTCAGACTCATTTATCTCCACCCTCCCTTAATTGCGTTGATAAGGAAAGCAGCGCTCGCGCTCCAAGGCGAGGCCGAAATGCTTGCCCAGCGCCTTGATCGCGTCGCCCACGACGGGATAGGGATCGGCATTGCCGGGCCCGACGATGATGATGCGAAAGGACGGCGTATCCTTGCCGCCGGGCGGCAGCATCGCCGTCGCGTGCGCATTGCCGTCTTGGTCGCGCAAGGTGAGAAAGAGCGGCATCTCACGCTGAATATGCGCGTTGAGCCCGATCTCCTGCTCGAAGAAAGTCTTGGAGACGGGACGATAGGTCTGCGCCGCCTTCTCGCGCTCGATACGGAAATATTTCTCGACAGAGTGGCGCATCAGGGCCGATTCACTCGCCGCCTCGGCTTCGGTTTCGAGGCGAAACCAGGTTTTTCCGTTTGGTGCGTCGACGACATAACGCATGTGTCGTGATCCCTCCGAAATCGGCAGGACGAAGCTATTTTACCTCGATCCGCCGGAAAGTGGAAAGGTGCGACATGGCCAAACGCGTCTCGACATTCTATAGCGCTTTCATTTAAAGACGCATGACATGAATGTAATCTCTCGCCGCAAGAGTTTTACCGTGCCTGCCGCGGACGTGCTGGTTATCCACAGCTCCGACGTCCATGTCAGCGAAGGCTATACGGAGCCCGTGCATGCGGGCGACGGCACCGCCGGCTTGCGCGTCGTGCTGGCGGCGGCGCGCGCGGCGCGCGCCGATGTCGCCGTGCTTGCCGGTGACACGTTCGAGCATCATCGCCTCTCCTCCGATACGCTCGAGCGGACGCGATCGCTTCTCGCCGCGGCGGGGATGCCCGTCGTGATCTTGCCGGGCAATCACGATCCCGCGATACCCGATTCCGTTTTCCATCGCGGCGGCATCGTCGATCTGCCTCATGTCCATGTTCTGGGCATCACCCAAGAAGCGGCGGTATCGTTTCCCGCGCTCGGCCTCGAAATCTGGGGCAACGCGCATCGCGACTACGCCGATATGTTCCCGCTGCGGCAAAGACGCGTGCGCTCGAGCTTCTGGCAGATCGCGGTCGCGCACGGCCATTACGAGCCGCGCCCCGATTCCGCGACCAAGCTGCGCCCTTCCTGGCTTATCAGCGATGCGGATCTTGCGGCAACCGCCGCCGATTACGTCGCCTTGGGCCATTGGAACCGCCACAGCCGCGTTGGCGAGGGCGCGATCGAGGCCTATTACTCAGGCTCGCCCGATTACGCCGGGACCGTCAACCTCGTGCGCCTCTCGACCACCGGCGCGGTCACGGTGACGCGCGAGGCAGTGGATTGGAAAGCGTAGCTTCGCTGCGCTCGCAATGACGCCGCACAAAGGCGGCGCTAAATCCTGAACCCGCCGCGCTTCCGGCCTTGCGAGACCTCAAGAAACAGCTCCTCGAGCGGGATGAGGCGCTTCGTCAGCCCCTGCTCATGCGAATAGCGCGCGAGCGTCTCGAGTGTCGTGCGGTTGCGCGGCGTCAGCCCGTTCTCCCAGGGATCGGGGCCTAAAATCTCCTGCTGCTCTTCCCACGCCTCGCGGTACCAGGCGAGCGGCGCGATCCGCGGATTCTCCATCCGCTTCATCGCGATGACCTTTGCCGCGTCGAAGGCGCGATAGAGGTTGATCGGCACCCAGGGATATTTCTCGACGATGTCCTGGCGGATCGCCACCACATGCATGATCGGGAAGATGCCGGTCTTCTTGAAATAGGCCTGCTCCTCGGCCTTGTGATCGCGGAAGAGGCGGGCGACGCGCTTGTCCTTTTTAATCAGCGGCTCGATCAGATCGGAATGAAGCACGGCGTCGAGCTCGCCTTCGACGAGCATCGCCTCGACCGAT
>CAYMNX010000494.1:0-4602 GCA_964391905.1 uncultured Rhizobiaceae bacterium | reverse complement strand
AAGGCTTGAGCTTTCAAGGGAACGCCTTACACTCGCGCAAAAACGCGAAAAGAGGCACGCCCGCATGATTGCGAGCAAGATCACGAGCAAGGCGCAAACCACCATCCCGCGCGCGGTTCGCGCGGCATTGCGGCTCGGCATCGGCGATACGATCGTCTACACCATCGAGGACGATCACGTGGTGATGACCAAGGCGGTCGTCGTCGAAGGCGAAAGCTCGACCGGGGAATACGAGGAATGGAACTCCGACAACGATCGTCGCGCCTTTGCCGACCTTTGAGGCGCCGCCGCGATGCCGAGCTTTGATACGTGGGACGTGATCAAAATCCCTTTTCCATTCGGCGCCAATCCGGCGCTCGAGCATCGTCCCGCGCTCGTCATCGCCGCCGGCCGGCTCGAAGCAGCACATGAGCTTTTGTGGGTGCTGATGATCACGAGCGCCGCCAACCCGCCCTGGCCGACCGACGTTCCGATCACGGATTTGCGCAGCGCCGGCCTGCCCGCGCCGTCGGTCGTGCGCTGCGCCAAGATCGCCACGATTGCGACGAACCGCGTCAGGAAGATCGGCATGTTGCTGCCGCCGGCCGAGCGCGCCGCGATCGCGCGCCATCTCGCCGTTGCCGTCGGACCCGCGACCGGCCGGCAAACCAACGCTTGAGCTAACCGGATCATGTCACGCCGGTTGCGCCGATTTAACCCGTTTGCCGCCGTCGCGAGAGGGATGGAAAGAAAGACCCTCGCCTAGAACAAAGCAAGCCCATGTCGGGCCCGGGTTCAACTTCCATCAGGAGAGATCGGTGAAGAAGCAGTTTCTCATTCCCGCCGCCATCGCCTTGACCTTGGGCGGTGGTGTCGCAACGCTTGCGACCAGCGGCGCCTTCGCGCAAGCGCAAACCAGCAATCCGCAACAGCAGCAAGGAACGACGGATCAATCGCAAGGATCGCATCGCAACTTCGCGGCGCGGCTCGAACGTCGGATCGATCATCTCAAATCGACGCTCAAGATCACGCCCGCGCAAGAAGCGCAATTCAATCAGGTCGCGCAAGTGATGCGCGACAACGCAGCCGAGCGCCAGAAGGCGTTCGAGGATTTGCGCGGAACCCGCGGCCAGCAACACACCGCGGTTGACCGGCTCGAGGCCGGCATCAAGCTGGGGCAGCTTCACGTCGAGCAGACGCAGCGCTATCTCGATGCGTTCCAACCGCTTTATGCGAGCCTTTCGGCCGATCAGAAGCAGATCGCCGATCACATGTTCGCGCCGCATCACGGCCATCGTCGCGGCTGATCGAGCAAGCAGCTGTTGCGAAAGTCTCCGGCCGGCGGAAATGCCGGCCGGAGTTTTTTATGCCGAGGCCGCCGCGCGAAGCTGCGCGTCGTAGACCGCGATCGCCGTCATATTGACGAGACCGCGGACCGTGGTCGACGGGGTGACGATATGCGCGGGGAGGCTCGCGCCCAAGAGCATCGGCCCGATCGCGAGCCCGTCGCCGAGCATCATGAGAAGATTGGCGGCGATATTCGCGGCATCGAGATTGGGCATCACCAAAAGATTCGCCGCGCCCTTGAGGCGCGAGTTGGGAAAAACCCGCTGGCGGATTTCTTCCGATATCGCCGCATCGGCATGCATCTCGCCCTCGACTTCGAGCGCCGGCGCCTTTTGCCGCACGAGCTCGAGCGCGTCGCGAACCTTGGTCGCGGAGGGCGTCAAGGCGCTGCCGAAATTCGAATGCGACAATAGTGCGACCTTGGGCTCGATGCCGAAGATTCGCACCACCTCGGCGGCGCGGATCGCGATCTCGGCAAGCTGTGCCGCGGTCGGATCCTCGACGACGTAAGTATCGCAGAGAAAGAACGTGCCTCTCGGCGTGACGATCGCCGACAGGGCCGCAAGCGTGCTGGCGCCAGGCTGCAGGCCGATGATATCGGCGACGTGGCGTAAGTGACGATTATATTGGCCGACGGCGCCGCACAGCATCGCATCGGCATCGCCGCGCTTCACCATCAACGCCGCGATCACCGGATTGCGCGTGCGCACGAGATAGCGCGCGTAATCCGGCGAGACGCCCTTGCGCTCCATCAAGCTGTGATAGAAGGTCCAGTACTCGTTGTAACGCGGGTCGCTTTGCGGATCGACGAGCTCGACATCGTGGTCGAGCCGGAAGCGCAGATTGAGCTTCTCGATGCGGCGGCGCGCGACATCGCGCCGTGCGACGATGATCGGCTTCGCGAGCCCGTCGTCGAGCACTTGCTGAACTGCGCGCAGCACGCGCTCATCCTCGCCTTCGGCATAGACGACGCGCTTCGGATCGGTACGCGCGCGGTCGAAGATCGGCTTCATCGCGAGGCCGGAGCGGAAAACGAATTGCGTGAGGCGCTGGCGATAGACCTCGAGATTGGCGATGGGGCGTGTCGCAACGCCGCTCGCCATCGCTGCCTTCGCCACGGCCGGCGCGAGTTCGAGGATAAGCCGCGGATCGAACGGCTTCGGGATGAGGTAATCGGGTCCGAAGGTCAGCTCCGCATCGCCATAGGCCGCGGCCACGACATCCGAAGGCGGCTGAAGCGCGAGATCGGCAAGCGCCTCGACGCAGGCGAGCTTCATCGCCTCGTTGATCGTTGTGGCACCGACATCGAGCGCGCCGCGAAAGATGAAGGGAAAGCAGAGAACGTTGTTCACCTGATTGGGATAATCGGTGCGGCCGGTGGCGATGATGGCGTCCGGCTTTGCCGTGCGCGCCACTTCAGGCCGGATCTCCGGCGTCGGATTGGCGAGGGCGAGGATGAGCGGGCGATCGGCCATGCGCGCCGCCCATTCGGGCTTCAGCACATCGGGCGCGGAAAGCCCCAAGAAGATATCGGCGCCGTCGATGACGTCGCCGAGGCTCCTCGCATTCGTCTCCTTGGCATAGCGCTCCTTGCGCGGGTCCATCTCCTCCTTGCGGCCGCGCCAGACGACGCCGTAGCGATCGGTGACGATCGTATTCTCGACCTTGAGCCCCATGCTGACGAGAAGATCGAGACAGGCGATGGCCGCGGCGCCCGCTCCCGCCGTGACGAGCTTCACTTCCTCGAGGCGCTTGCCGACGAGGCGCAGGCCGTTGCGAACCGCCGCGCCGACGATAATCGAGGTGCCGTGCTGATCGTCATGAAAGACCGGTATCTTCATGCGCCGGCGCAGCTTCTCCTCGATCTCGAAGCATTCGGGCGCCTTGATGTCCTCGAGATTGATGCCGCCGAAGCTCGGCTCGAGCGCGGCCACGACCTCGACGAATTTCCCCGGGTCCTTTGCATCGACCTCGATATCGAAGACATCGATGCCGGCGAATTTCTTGAACAGCACCGCCTTGCCTTCCATGACGGGCTTTGCCGCCAGCGGACCGATATCGCCAAGGCCCAAGACCGCGGTGCCGTTGGAGATAACGGCAACGAGATTGGCGCGCGCCGTCAGATTCGAGGCTTCGGCGGGGTCGGCCGCGATGGCGAGCGAAGCCTCGGCGACGCCCGGCGAATAGGCGAGCGCCAGATCGCGCTGGGTGGCAAGCGGCTTGGTTGCAACGATGCCGATTTTGCCCGGTATGGGCAGGCGATGGTATTCGAGTGCGCGGTCGCGCACATCCTCAGCCATGGGAATGCGACCATCGGAGAAAGAGTGGTGCGGTCGAGAAGACTCGAACTTCCAAGGGGTTTCCCCCGCTAGCACCTCAAGCTAGTGCGTCTACCAATTCCGCCACGACCGCAACGCGGCGGCGGTATGATGGACCTTGCCGCCGGTGGGGCGGCTCATTACCAAATCCCGCTCCCCATATCAAGATCGACTTGGCGGAAGGGAAAGAAGGATCGGGTGCGATGGACGAGATCGAGTGGCGTATCAGCGACGGGCTCGTCGCCTATGCCGAGGCCGAGCGGGCCATGTCGGAGCGGGTGGATGCGATCCGCGCCGGCCAGGCTCCCGAGCTCGTCTGGCTCCTGGAGCACCCGCCGCTCTACACCGCCGGGACCAGCGCCCGCGACGCCGATCTGATCGAGCCGAGCCTCCTCCCCGTCCACCGCACCGGGCGCGGCGGCCAGTTCACCTATCACGGGCCGGGACAGCGGGTCGGCTATGTCATGCTCGATCTCAAGCGCCGGGGCGCCGATGTTCGCGCCTATGTCCACGATCTCGAGGAATGGCTTATCCGCGCCCTCGCGCAGTTCAATGTCAGGGGCGAGCGGCGCCAGGGCCGGGTCGGCATCTGGATCGACGAGGGCGGCGGCCGCGAGAGCAAGATTGCCGCCATCGGCGTGCGCATTCGCCACTGGGTCAGCTTTCACGGCGTCTCGCTCAATGTCGATCCCGATCTCTCGCACTACCGCGGCATCGTCCCCTGCGGGGTGAGCGAGCATGGTGTAACTTCGCTGGCGGCGCTCGGCATCACCGCCGCGCTGCCCGAGGTCGATGCCGCGCTACGCGCGGCCTTTGTCGAGGTCTTTGCGGCGCCCGGGAAGATCCGTGCCGCGCCATTCCTGCGTCCCTCCGAGGCCCGGCCGGAGCGCTGAACCGCGCCCGCACCGCCGGGGCTGGCGCCCTTCTCGGCTGCTCCTTACATTGACCGGCATGACGC
>CAYMNX010000493.1:0-2221 GCA_964391905.1 uncultured Rhizobiaceae bacterium | reverse complement strand
GTCGCCCATCACTGGCATGGCGAATATGTGCAAGCGGCGCATGTGAAGCGGTTGCGCGAGCTCGGCGTGGCCGAGCCCGTGCTTGAGGCGTTGAAACGCAGCGCGGAGCCCGATCTCGCCGATGCGCGCGAGCGCGCGATCTATGATCTTTTCAAGCTCGGCGAGGCGCCGGGCGCCGGCGCCGACGCGGTATTCGAGCGCGCGACCAAGATCCTTGGCCGCAACGGGCTCGCCGAGGCGATCGCACTCTTCGGCTATTACAGCGCCGTCGCGATCGCGATGAAGCTGCATCGCGTGCCGTTGCCGGCGTAACGTCGCGCTAAATTTCGGCGATCTCCAGAAGGAGACGCAGCGCGCGTGCAACCGCCGCGCTTCGCACCGCGGCACGGTCGCCCGGGAAAATCTCGCGCACGGTGCGGATCGCGCCGCCGCGCCGGGCGACACCGAAATAGACGAGCCCGACGGGCTTCTCGGCCGTGCCGCCGCCCGGTCCGGCGATGCCGGTGACGGCGACGGCGAGTTCGACCGGTGCGTGCGCGAGCGCGCCCGCCACCATCGCCTCCGCCACCTCGGCGCTGACCGCGCCGACGCGGGCGATGAGGCTCGCCGGAACACCCAGCATCTCGGTCTTCGCCCGATTCGAATAGGTGACGAAGCCGCGCTCGACGACGTCGGAAGAGCCGGCAATATCGGTCAAGGCCGCCGCGATCATGCCGCCGGTGCAGGATTCGGCGGTTGCGAGCATGAACTTCCGCGCGCGGCAGCGGGCAAGGACCTTTTCGGCCAAGTCGCGAAGCGCATCACCGCTCAAGAAGCGCCCTCCCGATTAGCAGCGTCGCCGCGGCGTAGATCGCCGCGAGCACGTCATCGGCCATGATGCCGAAACCTCCTTCGAGTTTACGATCGGCCCAGCGGATCGGCCAGGGTTTCCACACATCGAAGAGGCGGAACAACAGGAAAGCGGCGCCGAATCCGGCCGGGGTGAAAGGCGCGGCGAGCAGCGTCAGCCACTGGCCCACGACCTCGTCGACGACGATCCATCCGGGATCCTTCGTCTGCGTCGCGCGGAGAGCGATGTCGCAGGCGCGGCAGCCGATAACGAAGACGGCAAGCGCGGCAAGGGCGAGAACGCCCGGCCCGCCGCCATGGGCGAGGATCGCCCAGGCGAAGGGCAAAGCCGCGAGCGAGCCCCAGCTGCCCGGCGCCCAGGGCAGCCAGCCGCTGCCGAGCCAGGTAACGAACAGCGCGGTCGCGCGCATCAAAATGCGCTAGGCCGGTAGGCGCAACGTTGCGACCGCCTGCGCCGCCATGCCTTCACCGCGCCCGGTGAAGCCGAGCTGCTCCGTCGTTGTCGCCTTGACGCTGACGCGTTCGGCGGCGAGGCCGAGAATTTCCGCAATCCGCGCGACCATGGCAGTGCGGTGCGGCCCGACCCGCGGCTTCTCGCAAATGATCGTCACATCGACATGGACGATGCGGCCGCGCGCCTCGCGCACGAGTGCCGCGGCGTGGCGCAAAAACAGATGCGACGGCGCGCTTCGCCACTTCGGATCGCCGGGCGGGAAGTGCATGCCGATATCGCCGGCGCCGAGCGCGCCGAGAATGGCGTCGGTCAAGGCGTGAAGCCCGACATCGGCATCGGAATGGCCGATCAGGCCGCGCTCATGCGGCACCTTGACGCCGCAAAGCCAGATATGGTCGCCGGGTCCGAAAGCGTGCACGTCGAAGCCCTGGCCCGTGCGAAAATCGCCGGCGCTCGCGGCGATCAGCCTTTCGGCGCGCGCAAAATCCTCGGGCCGCGTCACTTTGAAATTGTCCTCGCTGCCGGCGACGAGACGGACGGGCAGGCCGGCGCGCTCGGCGACCGCCGCATCGTCGGAAAGCTCTTCGCCCACCACCGCGCGATGCGCGGCAAGGATCGCCTGATAGTGAAAGCCCTGCGGCGTCTGCGCGCGATAGAGATTGCTGCGATCGAGCGTCGCGATGATCGCGTCATCGGCGCCGCGCTTCACCGCATCGCTGACCGGCAGCGCCGGAATGGCGCCCGGCGCCTGCTCGAGCGCATCGATCACGCGCGCGATCGTGCCGTCATCGAGAAAGGGCCGGGCCGCGTCATGGATCAGGACGCGCGCAGGCGCGAGACTCTCGAGACTCTCGAGTCCGAGCCGCACCGAATCCTGCCGCGCGGCGCCGCCCGGTACCGGCGGCAGCAATTGGAGGC
>CAYMNX010000492.1:0-9356 GCA_964391905.1 uncultured Rhizobiaceae bacterium | reverse complement strand
ACGCCCTGCAAGAGATGACGAAGGGCCGCGGCCCCGACGCTTGCATCGATGCCGTGGGCACCGAAGCCGACACGCGGTCCGGTTTCGATGCGAAGCTCGATCGCGTGAAGGTCGCAACCTTCATGGGCACGGATCGTCCGCACGTACTGCGCCAAGCGATCCACTGCTGCCGGAATTTTGGCACCGTGTCGATCGTCGGTGTCTATGGCGGCTTTCTCGATAAAATCCCAATGGGCTCGGCAATCAATCGCGGCCTCACCTTTCGCATGGCGCAGACACCGGTGCAACGCTATCTGCCCGGCTTGCTCGAGCGCGTTGCCAAAGGTGAGATCGATCCGTCCTTCGTCGTCACGCATCGCGCGCGTCTCGAAGACGGACCGGGCCTCTACGCGACGTTCCGCGACAAGAAGGACGGCTGCATCAAAGTCGTGATGACTCCCTGACGCAAGAGGTGATTTCATGCCGCGTGGATCTCTTGCGGTCGTGACGGGCGCGTCGAGCGGCATCGGTTACGAGCTCGCAAAATGCTGTGCCAAAGACGGTTTCGACCTGATGGTCGCAGCCGACGAGCCTGCGATCGAAACCGCAGCGGAAGATTTTCGCCGCCTGGGCGTCGCGGTGGCGGCGGTTCAGGCCGACCTCGCCGAGGTGAGCGGGGTCGATCAGCTTTATGGCGCCATCGGCGATCGTCCGGTCGATGTGCTGATCGCCAATGCCGGCCGTGGCCTTGGCCACGCTTTTCTCGATCAGGACTTCGCCCCGGTACGGCGCGTGGTCGATACCAATATCACGGGAACCATCTATCTGATTCACAAGATCGGCCGCGATATGCGCCAGCGCGGCAGCGGCCGAATTCTCATTACCGGCTCGATCGCCGGCTTCATGCCCGGCACCTATCAGGCGGTCTACAACGGCACCAAGGCCTTCCTTGATTCCTTTTCGTTCGCTCTACGCCATGAGCTGAAGGGAAGCGGCGTATCCGTCACCTGCCTCATGCCCGGCGCTACCGAGACCGATTTCTTCGAGCGGGCCGATATGCTCGACACCAAGATCGGAACGGAAAAGAAAGATGATCCGGCCGACGTCGCCGCGGCGGGCTTTGCCGCAATGATGAAAGGCGAGGGCGACGTCGTCACCGGCTGGATGAATAAGCTGCAATCGGCGATCGCCTTGCTGACCCCGTCCGATACGCTCGCCGAGCAGCACCGCAAAATGGCCGCACCCGGAACCGCGCCTCGGTAAACGTGGCGCGGGTTGAATTGCGGTGATCGAACGGGTGTATCGCGCCGCGTTTTATCAATGAATGAGGGACAGGTTGGGGGGATTTCCGTATAGGAGGAAAGCATGGGCTTATTCTCAAAGCCGATCAAAACGCTCGACGATCTCTTCGTGCATACGCTTCAAGACATGTATTACGCTGAAAACCAGATCGCCAAATCCCTGCCGACGATGGCGCAGAAGGCGACCGATCCCACCTTGCGGCAGGCCTTCGAAAGCCATCTGACCGAGACGAAGAATCAGATCGCGCGTTTGGAACGCGTGTTTCAGATGCAGGGCCAAGAGGCGAAGGGAGTCACGTGTGAGGCGATCGACGGAATTTTGGACGAGGCAAAATCCATGATGAGCGACATCAGCGATCCCGAAATCCTCGACGCGGGGATGCTTTCGGGCGCTCAGGCCGTCGAGCACTATGAAATCACGCGCTACGGCACGCTGATTGCGTTTGCTCGCCGGCTTGGGCGCGATGATTGCGCAAAGATCCTTCAAGAGACGCTCGAGGAAGAAAAGGCGACCGACAAGAAGCTGACGGACCTCGCGGAACAGAAGGTCAATAAGAAGGCGGCGGCCTAAGGCCGGCGGCCGTTGGGTCACGGCGACGTGGAACCGGGCCCCGCTGAAAAGCGGGGCCTTTCTTCTCCGGTGCAACCGAGGCGAGGAAAGGCCCATCGATCGCCGCAGAGTAACGCGGCGGACGTTCCTCAGAGGCCATCATCCCAATAGGGCGTTCGCCCGAAGCGCCGGGCGAGGTGATCGACGAAAGCGCGGACCTTCATCGACATCAAGCGGTTGCCCGGATAGACGGCATAGATCGTGCTCGCTGGAGGCTCCCACGGCTCGAGCACGCGTCGTAACGCGCCGCTACGCAATGGCTCGGCGATCGCCCAGGTCGGCAACAGGGCAATGCCGCTGCCGTCGAGCGCTGCCGCACGCAGCATCTCCGCGCTGTTGCTGCGGAAGCTGCCGGCGACGGGGACGCGCACTTCACGGCGCTTATCGGCAAGGTGCCATTCGTCGCCCCACGGTAGGATGGCGTTGCAGAGACAATTATGTTTCGCCAACTCATCGGGCGCGCGGGGGATGCCATGCTCCTCGAGATAGGCAGGAGCCGCACAGAGGATGAGCCGGGAGGGCGCGAGCTTCCGGACGACCAACGGCGAATCCTCGAGCACGCCAATGCGGATCGCGAGGTCGAGTCCCTCATCGACGAGGTTGACATGCTTCGGACTCAGCGTGATGTCGATGGCGAGGTCCGGATAGCGCCTCAAGAAAGCCGGAACCGCCGGCGCCACATGCATCGGGCCAAAGCTGTCGGGCGCGGAAATGCGCAGCGTGCCGCGCGGCTCACGCTGCAGCGCGCTCGCCGCCTGCTCGGCCGCTTCCGCCTCGGCGAGAATGCGGGCGCAATGGCGATAATAGGCAGCGCCGGCCTCGGTCATGGAGAGACGGCGCGTGGTGCGGTTGAGAAGGCGCGTGCCCAAGCGCTCCTCGAGCCGCTGGACATGAGCGCTGACCGCGGACTTGGAGATTTTGAGCCGGCGTGCCGCAGCCGAGAAGCTCCCGCTGTCCACGACACGCGCGAAGGCGGCGATCCCGTCGAGTGGGTCCATGCGCGCGATTGTCCGGAAATCGGGCCCGTCTGTCCACGCTTCTCCGGCTAATCGGGTGGCGGAACAGCCCGCGTCGAAGACTCAACCATCTCAGCTCCTGTCGGATCTGTCGATCGTCGGGATCTAACTTTGGTCGGACCCATGCGCGACCATTCCAGAGCCCATAAGCTCGCCATCGATGCTCTCCTCGATGACGGTCTGTGGAGGGGATCTCGGAGCACAGGGACTACCACCGCGACGTTGCGGCGCGCCTCATGTCGCTGGCCGCGACGCGCACGCCGCGTGCCTATCGAGCGCGCGCAATTATTCATGGTCGCAATGTGTCAAAACTGTGGTAAGGCGCCGCCGCGCGCGTGCCGACATTTAGTTGAAGATTTTATTAGGTAAGTTGCCCGCCTAATGACGGAGCCGGGGGGCATTTTTTGAATGGATATGTGGCGCTCATAACGCGTGCTGCGTTGTTGCCACCCAGAATCTTCGGTTACGACAAGAAGGCTTCGGCCAAATCGTCCTCACCCGGCACTCCGTAATTCTTGAATTCTTGTCGGGGGAATTTTTATGAATTGGCATTTCAGAGACCGCCCAATCATTGGCGCGGCCGCCGCTTCAGTGATCGCAGGGGACGTCGCCTTAGCGGAAAGCCGGCCAGCGAGCGCCCATTCCCTATCCGGCGCGATCTCCACCCACGCGAAAGACGCGTGATATGACGACCAGCACGACGACCGATTTCGGCGCAACGCTGAGCGCGGCAATTGCGGGCGGCTATTTGGCGCAACTGAGCGGCGGGACCTACACCGTCAGCCAACCGATCGTGATCCATATCGACCGCACGATCCAAGGCGCACTCGGCATCGATGGCGGCGGCGCCACGCTGGTCTCAGAGATCACCAATGGCGCGCCCGTCATCGAGATCGATGTCGGGCCGGGCGTGGATGTGCGCTATCTCGAGCTTTCGAACTTCAACATCGTCGGCAACGGCCAAGAAGGCGACGGCATCAAGATCGTCGCCGACGGCAATGACCGCTGGGCCTATGACTGGACCATCGATGATGTGAACGTCAGCCATGTCGGCGGCTACGGGCTCGACATCGAGGGCAGCGTCTTCGAAGGCCTGGTGTCGAACGCGCATATGAACGACAACGGTCGCGGCGGCGCATACATCTCCAACAGCGCGGACGGCGGTGTCGCCAGCGCGCTGCGCTGGTTCGGCGGCGGCCTCGAGGACAACAGCGGCCCGGGCCTCACCCTCGACAACGGCACGCGCGACCTGACCATCGATGGCGCCACCATTGCCGACAACCAGGGCCCCGGCATCAGCGCGATGTGGGGCATCACCTCGGTAACCGCCAATACCTTCGAGGACAATCACGGCGACGGGGTGGTGTTCCAGAATTACGGCAACTTCAATGACAACACCTTTACAACGTCCGGCGCGCAGACGGTCGGCATCAGCGGCTATCTCGGAACTGCCTCGCTGATCGATAACACCAGCACATATATGGGCTCCGGCTCCGATCCCACGGCGCTCGCGAATCTTCACGGCAGCGGCAATCTCATCGAGATCGGCAACACCGGGTCGATCGTCACCACCGCCGATGTCGCGACCAGCGGTGTCAGCGCGGCCGTTTCCGTGAGCACACAGGGCGTGGCGCTGCCCGTACTGCAGCCGATGACGGGTGCCACCACGGCTTTCCTCGGCAGCATCGGTACGAGCGCGCTCTTCAGCAGTGCCGGCATGAATACGCTCCAAACCGCGATGCAATCGGCCTTTGCGGACCAGACGCTGGCGCATGTGACGAGCGCGACCCGCTATACCGTCACTTCGCCGATCATTATCAACATCACGAATTCGAGCGAGGGCCCGGTCGGCATCGACCTTGGCGGCGCCAAGATCGAGTCCGACATCGGCAATGGATCGCCGGTCATCGAGATCGTCGTCGCCCCCGGCGTCCATGTCGGCTCGCTCACGCTGTCCAACTTTTCGATTCTCGGGAACGGTTCCGAAGGCGACGGCATCAAGATCGTGGCCGACGGCGCCGACCGCTCGGTCCAACTGAACCTCTCCAACGTCGATATCGAGCATGTCGGCGGCGTCGGCCTCGACGTGATCGGCAATGTGCAGGGTACCGTCACCGATTCGTGGATGAACGGCAATGCAGAGGGCGGCGCGCGTTTTGCTGACGGCGCCAATGGCGGCACTGCGAGCGACCTGCAGTGGATGGGCGGCGGCTTCCGTCACAACGGCATCGCCGGCATGATCCTCGACAACGGCGCGCATGATATGAGCGTGAGCGGCGCCTATTTCGTCGAGAATAACGGGCCGGGCATCGACGCGACGTCGGGCATCACCTCGGTGCTGGGCAGCGGCTTCGAGAACAACATCGGCTCCGGAGCGGTGGTCCAGGGTGGCTCCTCGAGCTTCACCGACGATACCTTCTCGAGCTACGGATGCCAGACGACAGGAATCGGCGCCTATCTCGCGGGTGGGCAGGTGACGCTCACCGGCGACGGGATGGAGTATTACGGTCTTGGCGCCGATCCGACGGTGCTGGCCAATGTGCAGGGGCAAGGCACGCTTGCCATCTCGGGCGCGGGCCATGTCATCGCCGGCCCGAACATCGCGGTGACGGCGGCGGATCCGGTTGTCGATGCGCCAGCTTTCGGCGCTGCCGGCGGCACCTCTTCGACCACCTCGTCCCAATCCGACCCGTCGCAGCCCGCGACCGGCAATCTCGGTTCGGCCGCGAGCATCTCGGCCGACGGCTCGGCTCTGACGCCGGCGATGGGCGGCGATCTCGTCACGAGCGACGGAACCTGGAGCTTCGGCACGGCGACGACGGTTGAGGGCGGTCACGCCATTCTGCTCAACGGGCAGCTCGCCGCGAACGGATATGCCGACGAGCTGGTGATCGACGCGAATGGCCACGTCTTTGCCAATGCCGCGGACACGACCTCTTGGGAGTGGACGGGCGCGGTTTGGCAGCAGGCAGCTAACCCGAACGGCGGCATCTCGGCCGACGGTTCGCGCTTGGCGCCGGGAATGAGCGGCGATCTCGTGACGAGCGACGGCATCTGGAGCTTCGGCACGGCGACGACGATTCAAGGCGGCCACGCCATTCTGCTCAACGGGCAGATCGCCGCGAACGGATATGCCGACGCGCTCGTGATCGATGCGAATGGCCATGTCTTCGCCGATGCCGCGGACACGACGGTTTGGGAGTGGACGGGCAAAGATTGGAGCCAAGTGACGACAGATCTCGCGACGGCGAGCGCGGCTCCCGGCGGCTCCTCTCCCGGCATCACCGTCTCGGATAACGGCGAAAGCTTCGTGTTCAGCAGCGTCAATCAAATGGGCGCCACGATCGAGAGTTTCAGTCCGAAGCTCGACACGATCGATGTCAAGTCGCTCCTCGCCTCCTGCGAGGTCGCGAGCGGTGATCCAACGGCCACCGGCACCATCACCATCGATCCTGCCGGCAGCGATGCAACCGTGCTTCACCTCAATACCGCCGACGGACACAGCTATGCCCTGGTGACCCTCGACCATCTGGCACCCAGCTCCTTTCCGCATGCCGATTTGATATGGAATTGATCCCGAAGCAGCAGGCGCAGCGTGCCGTCAGCGCAGAGTCGTGCGCGGCTCCGCTCTGCGGGACTGCAGCCAAGCTTGCTGAAGCTCACGGCAGCCGATCACTTTGATATCCGCTGCTTCGAGCAGCTGCGCGATGCGGCCCGAGGCGAGGAGATCGTATTCGGCAAAGCGCCACAGCGCATGATCGGGCGCAATCATCTCGAATTCGCCGCGCGCGGTCGCATGGAGCGCGACATGCGTCACGCCGCTCGGCAATGAGGCGATCGTCGCCCGCCATCGTGTCTCAAGCTCTGTTGGCGCGACCGGGATCGTGCCGCGGCAATGATCCGCGACCGGGCAGCCGGCCTGGTCGAGAGCGGCGATCGCCGATTGATAGGCAACCGGATCGGGCGCCCAGGTGATCGAGCGGGGCAGCACCGGCCAGAGTCCAAAATCGAAGGCGAGCTGCAGATGCGTGTCGAGCAGCTCGGGAAGCATCGCAGCCGCCATATGCGCATCGATGTGAGTCGGCCGGAGTCCGGCGGCGAGCGCGCGCTCGACCTGCATGTGGAGCTCGATCGCGGCGGCTTCGGGTACGAGATGACGGCGAAGGCTGGCCACATCACGCCAGAAATAGCCGTCGTCATCGATGAGGCCGGAGGCGCGGCTCCGCGTCGACAAGGGCGGCCACCGATACCCCTTCCATTCGCTGGTGAGCGTCAGGTGAACACCGAGATCGAGATCCGGATGTTTCGCACCGCATTCAGCGACATGCATGAACCATGGCCCGGGCACGATGATCGAGCCGCAAGTCACCAGCCCGCGCTCGACAAGGCCGAGGAAAGCGCGATTCGCGCCGAGCGTCGCGCCGAGATCGTCGACATGAAGTATGGCGACCCGGTTGACATTGAAATATCGCGCTAGATCATCGGAAGCGATGCTCACCTCACCTCAAGCGTCCAAGCCCGCGCGCCGCCCGCGTTGCCCCTTTGCCCGGTAATAAACCTCGCTCTGAAGAGGGAGTTCCCCGACCGCCGAAACTGAATCGTATCGCCATCCGTTCTAGGCTCGCGCGACGGGCAGATCGATCGTGCGTCCATACGTGCTTGCACGTATTCTGGTTCGCGGAGAATTGCATAGCTGATGGCGCTTGTTCGGCAGCGAGACAGGCAGGCAGAACGGTCCGCATCAACGCTTGATAGAGTTCCTATTTCGAGACTTCGGGAGACGAGCAACTTATGCTTGAGCTTGGCGGAAGCGCCGCCCCTTCTGACGCCGCAAGGCGCGGCGCTCGCCGACGCGGGTACGAAACCCGCGCAATCCGTCGAGCCATGCCGCGGAAGTGAGGATCACGTGTCGCGCCTTGTGATCGTCTCCAATCGGGTCATGGTGCCGGGCAGCCGCGGCGCCGGCGGCTTGGCCGTGGCGCTGCGCGACGCGCTGCGGTCTCGCGACGGCTTATGGTTCGGCTGGTCCGGCGAAACGGCCGAGACGACATCGACGACGCCGCGTTTGGTGCGTTCCGGCCGCGTCGAATATGCGACGCTCGATCTCGGCGCGGCCGACTACGAGCAATTCTACAACCGCTTTTCCAATGCCACGCTGTGGCCGCTGCTGCACTACCGCCTTGGCCTCATGGAGTTCCAGCGCGAGAATCTCGAAGCCTATCTGCGCGTCAACGAAACCTTCGCGAGCGCCCTGCGGCCTCTGCTGCGATCCGACGATCTGATCTGGATTCACGACTATCATCTCATTCCGCTGGCCCAGTGTCTCCGCCGTTACGGCGTCACCAACAAGATCGGCTTCTACCTGCACACGCCGTTTCCGCCGCCGGCGCTGTTCTCTTCCTTGCCGCGCTATGAGATTCTGCTCGACGCGTTCGCCGCCTACGATCTTCTTGGGCTGCAAACGGAAGACGATCGGATCAACCTCCACAGCGCGCTTCTGCAACACGGCCGTGCCGGCACAACCGGCGAGGGCGATGTCGAACCCGGCGACCGGCGGCCTCTCGTGCGCGCCATACCGATCGGTATCGATGCGAAGGCGATGGCGGCGATGGCGGAGGATGCAAGCAACGGCCCCGATCAGCAGCGGCTGATCGAAAGCCTCGCCGGGCGGAGCCTCATCATCGGCGTCGACCGCCTCGATTACAGCAAGGGCCTGCCGCAGCGCTTCGAGGCCTACGATCGCCTCCTGACGGACTTCCCCGAGCATCGCTCCCGGGTGACCTATATGCAGATCGCCCCCGTCTCGCGGGGAGAGGTGCGTCAGTATCGCGACCTGCGCCGCGACCTCGAGCGCCTGGCGGGGCGGATCAACGGGAAATTCGCGGAATTCGATTGGGCGCCGGTGCGTTATCTCAATCGCGCTTTCGGCCGCAATATTCTCGCCGGTTTTTATCGCTATGCGCGGATCGGTATCGTGACGCCGCTGCGCGACGGCATGAATCTCGTCGCGAAAGAGTATGTCGCGGCGCAAGACGGCGACGATCCGGGCGTTCTCGTGCTCTCGCGTTTTGCCGGCGCCGCCCGCGAGCTGACGGATGCGCTGCTCGTCAATCCTTTCGACGGCGCCGCCATGGCCGAGGCCATGCACCAAGCACTCGCCATGCCGCTTGCCGAGCGCAAGACGCGCTGGCGCGCGATGATGGACATGATTACGACCAACACCGCCGCCGCGTGGCAGGACAGATTCCTCCGCCTCCTCGAAGGGACCGAGGATCAGCACGCGCGATGGCCGGAGGACCACGCCGCAAATCGCTACTAGGCGCGCGGCGCGCGCAACGCCAACGGCCTGCCTTGCCGCTTAAGGAAAGACCACCGACAGATCGGAGGTATGCTCGGCCGGAAGCTGCTTGCGATCGATCATGATCTGAAACGGATTGACCCCGAGGTCCC
>CAYMNX010000491.1:0-9808 GCA_964391905.1 uncultured Rhizobiaceae bacterium | reverse complement strand
TCCTGGCGCCGCTGATCCTGGCCACGCTCGTCGCGCTGGAGCAGTTCGAGATGCCGCTCATCATCGGTTTGCCGGCGCGCATCAATGTCTTCTCGACGCGGATTTATTACGAGCTCAACCCCGACAGCAATTTGCCGGCCTATGGCCATGCGGCGGCCGTGGCGCTGCCGTTTCTTATCGCCGGGATCCTGCTGCTGCTTGCCTATAATCGCCTCGTGCGCCGCGCCGAGCGCTTCGTCACCGTGACCGGCAAGGCCTATCGGCCGATGCGGCTTCCCTTGGGCCGGTGGAAAACGCCTGCTCTTGGCTTCGTGGCGATCTATCTCGGCTTTGCCGTCATTCTGCCGATCGTCGTTCTCGTCTGGACGAGCCTCTTCGGCTATCAGCCGCCTTCGGCCGCGATCCTCGCGAGCGCCAAGCTCGATGCCTATCGCAATCTTTTAGGCAGTGCCGATTTCTGGCTCGCCTTGCGCAACACCTTCATTGTCGCCGCGTCGAGCGCGGCAATCGTCACGGTGCTCGGGGCGCTGGTCGCCTGGACGGTGCTGCGCACCACGCTGCCGGGCCGCATGGCGCTCGATTTTTTGAGCTTCACCTCGATCGGGATTCCCTCGGTGATCGCCGGGCTCTCGGCGCTCCTGCTCTATCTCTCGCTGCCGATCGGAATCTACGGCACGGTCTGGGTCCTGGTGCTTGCTTATTCCTACCGGCTCGCGGTGGCGACGCGGTCGAGCCGCGCCGCGCTGGCACAGCTCCATCAAGAGCTCGAAGAGGCGGCCGATGTCGCGGGCGCGCGCTGGCTCGGCACGATTCTCCGTATCGTGCTGCCGCTCCTGGCGCCGGCTTTACTCGCGAATTTCGTGCTGCTTTTCATCGTCGGCTTTCGCGAATTCACCCTGCCGGTGATCCTGCAGAGTCAGGACAATCTCGTCTTGAGCGTCATCATGTGGACGCTCTTCGTCTCGAACAAGACGGCGGATGCCGCGGCGGTGGGGACGCTGATCATCGCCTGCGTCATACCCATCATCGTCTTCGGGCGCCGGGCGCTGCTCGGCCGGGGTGGGCAGGGATGAAGAGTGGGCAGATGCGGAAGTGCGCTTCCAACCGCGCCGGCCCATAGGCACAATAGGGTCATCAAATAAGAAGGAGACGCAGGATGTTGAAGGATACGGGCGAGTTCGATGGCGATTTCGGCACGGCCTATGGCCGGCAGGCGCAACATCACGATGCGGAGCTGACCGAGGTCGGGCCGGGCACGCCCTGCGGCGAGTTCATGCGCCGCTATTGGCATCCGATCGCGCTCTCGGAGAAAGTGGGGCCGCGGCCGCAGAATGTCCGCATCCTCGGCGAGGATCTGATCCTCTTCCGCGATCGTAAAGGCCGGCCGGGTCTTCTCTATCCACGCTGCGCCCATCGCGGTACCACGCTTTATTATGGCCGCGTCGAGGATGAAGGCATTCGCTGCTGCTATCATGGTTGGCTGTTCGATGTGAAGGGCCACTGTCTCGATCAGCCTTGCGAGCCTGAAGGCGGCCGCCATAAGGACAAGGTGCGCCAGCCCTGGTATCCGGTCGAGGAGCGCTATGGCCTCGTCTGGGCCTATATGGGGCCGCCCGAGAAAAAGCCGGTGCTGACGCGCTGGGATACGCTCGAGGATCTAAAGCCCAATCAGAAAATTTTCGCGACCGGCTCCTCTACCGGCGCGGGCGGCGACGATACGGTCGAGATCGTGCCGACCAATTGGCTCAATGATTGGGAAAACATCATGGACCCGTTTCATATCCCGATCCTTCACACCACCTTCAGCGGCGTGCAATTCGTGCCGGAGATGGGCGTGATGCCGCAGGTGACCTGGGAGATCGCCGATCACGGCATGCGTTACATCGCTTATCGCAAACTCGATGACGGGCGCGAGATGGATCGCATCACCCAGGCGCTGTTTCCGCATGTGCGCATCGTGCCCGATGTGCGCCTGACCGCCGGGCCGGCCTCCGGCATCGGCTGGGTCGTGCCGGTCGACGACACGCATTTCCGCCTTTTCCATGCGCGCAAGGTGCCGCAGGATTTCAAGCCGGCCGAAGTGCGCAATTACGACGGCCGCAAATGGTCGGAGCTCAGCGAGGAAGAGCACCAACGCTTTCCCGGCGATTGGGAGGCGCAGGTGGGGCAGGGGCCGATCAGCCTGCACTCGGAAGAAAATCTCACCACCACCGACCAAGGCGTGGTGCAGCTGCGTCGTTTCCTGCGGCGTCAGATCCGCACCGTACAGGAAGGCGGCGATCCGCTTGGCGTCGTCTTCGATCCCGCACATGCGGTGATGAAGGTCCAGGCCGGCAATTTCTTCAGGAGGTAACGCATGACGCCCCCATTCAAAGCCGATGTGGTCGGCAGCTTGCTCCGCCCGAAATCGATCTTCGATGCGCGTGAGAAGCGCGAGAAAGGCGAGCTTTCCGCCGATGGCTTGCGCAAAATCGAAACCGCCGCGATCGAGGATGCAGTCGCCTTGCAGAAAGCGGCGGGCCTCAAGACCTGCACCGACGGCGAGTTTCATCGCCGACATTGGTTCCTCGACTTTCTCGAGAAGATCGACGGCGTCGAGGTTCATGGCGGGCTCGCGGTGAAGTTCCATAACGAGCAAGGCGATATCGAGTTCTCGCCGCCGCGCTTCGAAGTGCATGGCCAGATGAAGCGCTCGCGCGGCCTTGCCGTCGACGATTTCAAGGATCTGAAGCCGATCGCGGAGCGAGCGGGCCTCGTGCCGAAACAGCCGATCCCGTCGCCGACGCTCGTTCATATGCGCGGCGGCCGCGCCGCGATCGACAAGGCGATCTATCCCGATATCGATGCGTTCTTGGCCGATCTCGTCGCGGTCTATCGCGCCGAGATCAAGGCGCTTTACGACGCCGGCTGCCGCTATCTGCAGATCGATGAGACCAATCTGCCCTTCCTCTGCGATCCGAAGCTGCGCGACACGGTGAAGAATATCGGCGAGGATCCGGACAAGTTGCCCGCGCTCTACGTACGGCTCATCAACGACGTGGTGAAGGGCAAGCCCGCCGATCTCACCATCTGCATGCATATGTGCCGTGGCAATCATGAAAGCGCCTGGGTCGCCGAGGGCGGCTATGATCCGGTCGCGGAGCTCGTCTTCGGCGGCCTCGATCTCGACGGCTTCTTCCTCGAATATGACAGCCCGCGTGCGGGCTCTTTCGCGCCATTGCGTTATTTGAGCGGCAAGAAAATCGCCGTTCTCGGCCTTGTCACGACGAAGAAGCCGCAGCTTGAAACAAAAGACGAGCTGAAGCGCCGCATCGACGAGGCCTCGCGCCATGTCTCGCTCGAGCGCCTGGCCTTGAGCCCGCAATGCGGCTTTGCTAGCACCATCGGCGGCAACAAGCTCAGCGTCGATGACGAGAAGCGCAAGCTCGCGCTGGTCGTCGAAGTCGCGCGCGAGGTTTGGGGCACAGCATAAGGAGTAAGCGATGGGGCAATTCGGTATCGGCCAGGCGGTTCGCCGCAAGGAAGATGTGCGGCTCATCACCGGCGCTGGCCGCTATGTCGATGACGAGCGCGATGCGCGGCAAGCCTATGCCGCGTTTCTGCGCAGCCCCCACGCCCATGCGCGGATCAAATCGATCAACCTCGATGAAGCAAGGCGCGCGCCCGGCGTGCTTGCGGTTTATACGAGCGCCGATGTCAAGGCGGCGAAGCTTGGCACGATCAAATGCGTCGCCCCGCTGAAGAATCGCGACGGCTCGGATTATTTCAATCCCGGCCGGCCGCTCCTCGCCGATGGCAAGGTCCGTCATGTCGGCGATCCCGTCGCGCTGGTGATCGCCGATACGCCGAACGCGGCGAAGGACGCGGTCGAGCTGATCGAGGTCGATTACGAGACCTTGCCGACTGTGATCGATCCGGCCGATGCGGTGAAGCCGGGGGCACCCGCGCTCTGGGATGAAGCGCCGGGCAATGTCGCGCTCGATTGGGCGCTGGGCGATCCGCGGCCGGTCGAAGAGGCTTTCGCCAAGGCGGCGAAGATCGTGAAGCTCGATCTCGCCATCAATCGCGTCGTCGTCGCGCCGATCGAGCCGCGCGGCATCTTGGCCGAATATGATTCGAAGACCGAGCGCTACACGCTCCATATCGGCACGCAAGGCGCCTTCGGCATGCGCAACTCGGTGGCGCAGCATTTGGGCGTCAAGGAGAACCAGCTTCGCGTCATCACCGGCGATGTCGGCGGCAGCTTCGGGATGAAGACCTTTGACTATCCCGAGAACACGCTCCTGCCTTGGGCGGCAAAGCTCTTGGGTCGGCCGATCAAATGGACGAGCGACCGGCAGGAGGCGTTCCTCACCGACACGCAAGGCCGCGAGCAAAAGGTCCATGCCGAGCTCGCGCTCGACAAGGATGCGCGCTTCCTCGCGGTGCGCGCCGAGACGCTGGCCAATGTCGGCGCCTATCTCTCGCAATTCTCGGTCTTCGTGCCGACCATGGCCGGATTCCGTCTCTTGACCGGTGCCTATCGCATTCCGGCGGCGCATGTCCGTGTCCGCACGGTCTTTACCAACACGGTCTGGGTCGATGCCTATCGCGGCGCGGGGCGGCCCGAATGCTCCTACATCATCGAGCGGCTGGTCGATGCGGCGGCGCGCGAGACGGGTTTGGGACGCGACGAGATCCGCCGGCGCAATCTCGTTCCGCCTTCCGCCATGCCGCATGCGACGCCGCTGCTTGCGGTCTATGACAGCGGCGATTTCCCCGCCAATCTCGAATTGGCTCTGCGTCACGCGGGCTTTGCCGAATTCGAGGGGCGCCGTGCCGAGGCAAGAAAGCGCGGCAAGCTCCTGGGCCTCGGCATTTCCTATTACATGGAGGTGACCGCGGCGATGCCGCAGGAGAAAGCCGATATCCGCTTCATGCCGACGGGCCGCGTGCGGCTCGGGGTCGGCACAGGGCCTTCGGGGCAGGGCCATGCGACGGCTTTCGCGCAGGTTCTCGCCGACCGGCTCGGCATCGATGTGGACCAGATCGATTTCGTCACCGGCGATACCGATGCGCTGACGCAGGGCGGCGGCACGGGCGGTGCAAAGTCCTTGCTGCTGGCGGGAACGGCGATCGTCGATGGCGCCGAGAAGATCATCGCCAAGGGCAAGAAGCTCGCCGGGCATTTCCTCGAAGCCGCGGAAAGCGATATCGAATTCCGCGACGGGCGTTTTGCCATCGCCGGTACCGACCGCTCGATTGATATCATGGAGCTCGCGGCCAAGGCGCGCGCGACGCAGAGATTTCCCGAGGGCGTGCCGACGGCGCTCGACGATGCCGGCTTCAGCACCGGCAACAAAAACACCTTTCCCAACGGCTGCCATGTCTGCGAATTGGAGATCGACGAGGATACCGGCTTAACGCGCATCCTGCGCTACACCGTGGTCGACGATTTCGGTGTGCTCGTCAATCCGCTGATCGTCGAGGGCCAAATCCATGGCGGCATCGTCCAAGGCGCAGGGCAGATCCTCTTGGAGGATGCGCGCTTCGATCCGCAATCGGGCCAGCTCTTGTCCGGCTCGTTTCAGGACTACGCCATGCCGCGCGCCGACGACTTTCCAGGCTTCGCGATCGATTTCCACAATGTCCCGTGCACGACCAACGTGCTGGGCATCAAGGGCGCGGGCGAGGCGGGCACGGTTGGCGCGATGGGTGCGACGATGAACGCGGTCCTCGATGCGCTTTCGCCGCTTGGCATTACGCAATTCGACATGCCCGCGACGCCGCACCGGCTGTGGCAGGCGATCCGTCGGGCGCGGCGCGGCTAAGGCTTCGCGCTCTCGCCCTCGACCTCGATCCGGTCGACCTTCTCGGGGTAAAAGCAGAAATAATCGTGGATGCGCGGGCATTCCGGCAGCGTCTCGGCATAGCTCCAGACCGCATCCTCGGCGACGCGATCGCCCACCTTGATAGACCAGTAGGAAGCGCGGCCCTTATAGGGGCAAATGGTGCGCCGGCGCGTCGGCGTCAGAAAGGACGATGCAACGTCCTGCGGCGGAATGTAATAGCGCGTCGGCATGCCGGTCTCGAACAGGAAAAGCCCGCGCCGCGTCTCCGCAATCGTCTCGCCGGCGAAGACAACGCGGACTTCGCGCGTGCTCGCGCGCACATCGACGCGGTGATATGGATCGCGCGGATGGCCGAAAATCTCTTCGTCCTCTTCGAACCAATGGTCGATCTTTTTCCAATCGAAAGCGAGAAGGCCTTTGAGGTTGCTCGCGGCCGCAAGCGGCTCGCGATAGCTCCAGGCGGCGTTCTCGATGCGGATGCCGCCGGTCTCGAGCGCCCAATAGGATGCTTCGCCCTTGTAGGGGCATGTCGTGCGATGCGCGACGGGCTTCAGCCATTCGGTGCGCACGTCATCGGGGTGGAAATAATAGACAGGCCTCTGGCCGGTTTCGAGCAGCAGACCCGCACAGAGCGAATCCGCAATCGTCTTCGCATGCGCGATCGCGCGAATGCGCTTCGGGCTTGGGGCGAAGGTGAGTCGATGCGTGCGTTCTTTCGTATCCGATGCGCTGGATTGAATGGGTGCATCCATGGCGACCTCGCTGTGCAATCCTCTCGACCATCACCAAACATCAACCCGGCGGGCTGACGCCGGTTGCTAGCCGGGGCGGGTCTCTGCTTGGCAGATGCTCGCGCGGCCACCCGGGCAACCGGCGCGTGGTCCCTCGTGTTGTCTTCCAAATATGCCACTGAACGAGCGGATGAGCATGCGCTGGGTGGAACCTTGCGCGCGCTACGCGATCGCCTGCCGCTCGACGGTGCCAAACGAGCAGCCAGGATGCGTTCCTGGAGCGGATTGCCGACGGGCTCAGCGATACGCGGCCGGTCGATCCGGAGGGGTGCGGCACACGCTTGCTTCGCGGTGATTGCGCGTCACGTCTCGCCCGGCGAGGTCGAGAAATGCGCCACATCGTTCCGGAAGAGGTTCTTGCGCTCTGGCCGAGCTAGCGTCCGCGCCGACGGGCGGAGACGCTTTGGACTGCTGCGCTCTCTCTTCGAGAGTATCGCGATCAAGTCTTTACGACTGCGAGCGCTCTGCCTGATCGAAATGATCCTTGATCAGCCAGAAGATCAGGAGCACCGCAAAGACGACGAGCCCAATGCCGAAAGTGGCCATGCCGATATCGAGTGCGCGCGAGGCGAGGATTGCGCCCAAGAGCGCGGCGAGCAGCGCGAAGATTCCGAAAAACAAGCTCATCATGAGTAGCTCCTAGCGTTGAGGTGGCGGCGGTGCCGGCTCGTCCGGCGGATCATCGAAGAGGACGCGCCCGGCCGCGCCGTCAGGATCATCGAACTGCCCCGCACGCAGCGCCCAAAGAAACGCCGCCAAACCGGCAAGGCCCAGCGCGAGCGCGATCGGGATCAGCAACAAGAGACCGTTCATCAGGCGCGGCTCCTATAGA
Source organism: uncultured Rhizobiaceae bacterium (assembly GCA_964391905.1). Taxonomy (GTDB): domain Bacteria; phylum Pseudomonadota; class Alphaproteobacteria; order ATCC43930; family CGMCC-115725; genus CAIKMD01. The sequence goes on along the minus strand of CAYMNX010000491.1, from coordinate 2,354 downwards.
GACGCAGCGCGTTGACGACGACGATGATCGATGATGTCGACATCGCGACGGCGGCCAAAAGCGGCGTCACATAACCCGCCATCGCCAGCGGCACGGCGACGGCGTTGTAGGCGATCGCGAAGCCGATATTCTCGCGCACGATGCGCGCGCTCTGCCGCGCCGCGTCGAGCGTTTCGGTGACGGCGGCGAGCGACTGGCCTTGAAAGACGATATCGGCCGCCGCCTGGCTCACATCGGCGCCGCTCGCCGGCGACATCGAGACATGGGCGGCGGCGAGCGCCGGCGCGTCGTTGAGCCCGTCGCCCACCATCAGAATTTTCTCGCCGCGCGCAGCCCGCTCTTCGAGGACGATATATTTTTGATCGGGCGTCAGGCCCGCCAGCCAATCCGCGATGCCGAGGCTCGCGGCAAGCGCCGAGACGGCGGCCGGCCGGTCGCCCGAGAGCAGCATCACGCGCTTGCCCGCGTGCTTCAGCGCTCGAATCACCGCCGCCGCATCGGGGCGCAGCGTGTCGGAAAAGGCGAAGCGCCGCGGCGACCGACCGGGCAAAGAAAGCCAAAGCTCGGGCGAGTCGTCATCGGACCCGGCGAGGCTCCCGCAGAAGCGGCGGCTGCCGAGCCTTGCCTCACCGCCGAGCAGATGCGCGCTCAAGCCTTCGCCTGGATGTTCCGTCACCGCGGCGAGCGGAGCCACGTCAGGACAAGCAGCGCGCAGCGCCTGGCTAAGCGGATGGCGGCTGACCGCGGCAAGCGAAGCAGCGAGGGGCAGCACGGCTTCGTCGCCCTCGCAGCGCTCGAGAACGAGACGGCCAAGCGTCAGCGTACCGGTCTTGTCGAAGGCGACGGTATCGACGGCAGCCAGTCGCTCGAGCGCGGTCGCCGATTTGAGCAGAATGCCGCGGCGCATGAGGCGGCCGCTGGTCACGACTTGCACCGCCGGCACGGCAAGGCCAAGCGCGCAGGGGCAGGTGATGATCAGCACCGAGACCGCGTTGAGCAGCGCCGTTTCCCAGCCAGCGAACAAGCTCCAGCCGATGAAGGTGATGAGCGCCAAAGCGTGAACCGCCGGCGCATAGAGCCGCGCGACGCGGTCGGCCAAGGCGACGAGCCGCGAGCGGCCGCGCTCGGCGATCTCCATCAAGCGCACGATCTCGGCAAGAAAGGTCCCTTCGCCGGTCGCGGTCACAATGATGCGCAAGGGCGCCGCGAGGTTGATCATGCCGGCGTGAACCATCGCGCCCGGGCCGATTTCGAGCGGCAAGGTCTCGCCGTCGAGGAGACTATTGTCGACCGCGGAGCGGCCCTCGCTGACCCGGCCGTCGATAACGATGCGCTCGCCCGCCGCCGCCAGCACGGTCGCGCCGAGAGGGACGGACGAAGCGGGAAGGCGATGCACGCTGCCATCGGCATCGACGACGCTCGCCGGCTGCGCTGCAAGGCGCATCAAGTGCTCGACCGCGGAGCGCGCCTTGCCCCGCGCCCGCAAATCGAGATAGCGCCCGATCAGCAGGAAGAAGAGCAGCATCGTCGCCGATTCGAAATAGGCTGCGACGCCGCCCTCTATCGTATATTAAAGGCTGAAAGCGTTCACCAGCACGACGCCGATCGAGATCGGCACATCCATATTGGTGCGGCCGTGCCGCAAGGCGCGCAAGGCGGAGCCGAAAAACGGCTGCGCGGCAAAGGCGATCGCCGGCAGCGCGATGAGGGCCGAGATCCAATGGAGAAAGTCGCGTGTCGCCCGGCCCATCTCGCCGAGCCCGGCCCAAACCGAGATCGAGAGCAGCATCACATTGGCCATGGCAAAGCCCGCGACGGCGAGCGCGCGCAAAAGCCTGCGCTCCTCGTCGGCGCCGCGATCGACAAGACGCTGCGCCTCGTAAGGAACGGCGCGGTAGCCGAGGCGCTGAAGGAGACCCAGATAGCGCGCGCCGTCTTGCGCATCGCCACGCCAGCGCAAGGAGAGGCGCTTGGTTGTGAGATTGACGCGCGCCTCGATGATTCCGGCCTGCTTGCGCAAAGCGCTCTCGATCAGCCAAACGCAAGCCGGACATTGCACCCCGTCGAGGATGAGGCGCAGCGATCGGGTGCCGTCTTTCTCGGCGAGGATATAGCCGGCGATATCGGGCGTTTCTTCCTCGGGACGGGGCGGCCGCGCCGCGCGGTCGAGTTGCCGCCCGTCGTAATAGCGGCCGAGCCCCAGCTCTTCGATGAGGCGATAGGCGCCGGCGCAACCGGCGCAGCAAAAACGCTCGGCGCCGGCCGGCAAGGGCAGGCCGCAATGAAGGCAAAGGCGCTCGGTCGCCGCCGCGCTGCGGGGCTCGCTGAGATCGGCGAGGCCGATCGCGCTCATT
>CAYMNX010000490.1:0-3018 GCA_964391905.1 uncultured Rhizobiaceae bacterium | reverse complement strand
CGACGCCACGATCGCGGCCGAGATAGACCACCTTCACATAGCGCTTGCGCAACGCGCCTTGGCCGGTGCCATTGTGCTTCTCGAAGCTCAGCCAGATTTCATAAGGGTCGGCGATCAATCCCGGGAGGAGCGCGACGAGATCCGCGCGATCGAGCGGTAGATGATCGGCGAGCGCTGCCGCATCGATCAGCACCGTCTCGCCATCGGCCCCGCGCAGCGCGCGTTGATCGCCGCCGATGACGCGCCGGATCGCCGCGGCGAGCTCGGCCTTGTCGCGCGCCGGTGCGCCTGGCCGTGCGCTCGGCCGCTCGGCCGGGATCCGCGCCGGCCGGCCTACGCTCCGCCAATCGCCCGGCGTCATGCGCTCCCAGGCCTGCGCGCCTTGCTGGCGCCACGCTTCCATCACATGCGCCGGAAGCTGGCGGCCGAAAGCCGCATCGCCGACATTGTAGCCCCAGCCCGGATCGATGCCCTTCGGCACGTTGATGTCGAGCGGACCCGCCGAGGTGTTGAGCGTGACGCGGCGCGTCTCGATCGGCGGCGCCTGGTCGGGGCCGCTCTTGCCGCGCTCATGCAGCTCGCGATGCGTCAGCGGCTCGGCCCAGCAATGGCAGCCCCAGCCATTCGGCGGGTAATGCGATTTCCACCACGGATCATCGGCCTTCAGCACCAGCCCATCCCAAGAGAGATGATCGGGCCGCGGATGCTTCACACCATCGGCGTGCTTGTATTCCCAGAAGGGCTGATAGCGCAGCACATCGGGATCGGTCATCTGCGCATAGCGCCCGACCGAATAGGCGGTGGTGAGATTGGTCGAGTAGATGACGCGCGTGCGCCAGCCGCGCGCGCCGTTGTAATCCCAGCCATAGGTCGAGACGATCTTGTCGAAATCCTTGCGGAACTCCTCGAGCGTCGTCCCTTGCGATATCGCCTTGTCGATCGCCGCGCGAAAATCCGTCAGCATGCCTTCCTTCGTCGCGCCGGCGACGGTGAAGCCGCGCGCATGCGCGCCCTCCAGCATGTCGGCCCATTTCGCGGTCGGGACGTTGACCTTCTGGCGGAAGAAGTCGATCGCCTCCTTGAAGGGCAGGCTTGTCGCCGCGGGCTCAGCCATGGCAGGTCAGCGAATAGCCATTGTCCCAATGGGTCTCGATCCAATAGCGCGTGCCGCGGAGATGGCGCCGCAAGTGATGAACATAGACCTGGAGCACGTTTGTCGACGGAGACTCATCGCCTGTGACGCCATAGAGGCGATCGAAGATTCTTTCGCGGTGAACCGTGCGTGGCATTTCTTCGACCAGGACATGCAGGAGCTCCGCCATCTTGGCCGGCAACGCGATCGCGCGACCGTCGATGATCGCGACGTTGTGCTCGAGGTCGACCGATATACCATGATGGCCGTCGAGCGCATGGCCGCAGGTCGGGCAGCGCGCGGCGATATCCTCCGTCATTTGCGCCGCGCGTCGAGCCAGGCGCGATAAGCCTCCTGATGCTCGGGGCAGAGATGCTTGTCCTCCGCGACCTCCTCAGCATGCTCGTCACAGATCGGCTTGTCGCAAGTCTTGCCGCCGCCGATCTTCCAATCGCAGAGATATTCGCCGGGCTTGCCGCAGCTGCAGCGCTTGCGGCGCGGCTTGGGGCCACACACGATCGCGGTGACGCCGTCGACATTGATCCAGCGGCATGTCAACGCTTGCCGCCTTTCGCTGCATAGCGGCCGGCGAGATCGCTCGCCGTGACGGCCTGCGCCATGATTTCGCCGAAGCGCGCCGCATCGATATCGGGATAGAGATCGAGCAGCCGGTCGCGCAGCTCCTCGAGCGAGCCCGCCTCGCCCATGAGGCTGCGCACTTTCTCCACCATCGCCTCGATCGCCGGCTGCGCCGCGGCGCCGAGCCGGTCGGCGTAAGCGTCGAGCGCCAGGCGCTGCGCGCTAACGCTGCCCTCGGCAAAGGCGGCTGCGAGCTGCGGATCTTCCTCATCCGCGCCAGGCGCCGGCTGCTGCTGCCTCTCCACCCATTCGCCGCCATAGGTCTCGGTGACGTATTTGAGCGTCGGCTTGAAGCCCATGGCCGAGATCTGCGTATCGCGCGCGGCGCGCGCCGTCAGATCCTCGGGCTGCTGGACTTGCCAACAGAGAGTCGGCCGCGGCGCGCCCGGCCGGTTGAGATCGACGATCCATTGCACGAGGCTGCCGTTGAACGTCGCGGCGAGGAGCTCGCCATCGGCCTGCGTCAGCTCGAGCCGCACGTCGTTATGAACGCCCGCGGCGGCCTTTGAGCCGACATCGCCGATATTCGTCGTCAGTGTCTCGCCGAGCACGATCTCGGCGATCTGCTCATCCATGTAGCGCGCGAGCTTCTCATAGCCATCGTTCTGATTGCCTTGGCCTTGCAACAGCTCGACGATCATGCTTTCTGGGATCGTGATCCCCGTGTCCTGAGCGATCGCGTCGAGCGCATCGCGCAGCTTGTCCTTCTCGGCCGGCGATGATTCGGCGGGATATTTTCCGACCGCGGTCGGCGAGCCGTATTTGTCGAGGAAGGCGAGCCAGAAGCCGATATCCTGGCGCTTGAAGAAGACGGGCCAGAAGAGCCTCGTGCCGAGGCCGAGCCCATAGGGGCTGCCATCCTTCGCGCCATAGCTGTGCACGATGAACTTGCGCGGCGGCAGGTCGATGCCGACGAGCATGTTGTCGTAGGTCAGCATGTGCAGCACATAATCGATGTCGAAGCGGAAGCGGCGCTGGTCGCGCATGACCACGCTTTGCGGCAGGATCTCATTGCCGACGATCTGCCACATCACCTCGCCGACCGCGAAGCCCTTGAGGATGGCATCCATCAGGCCGGTATAGGTGGCGATGAAATTCATGCCCTTGAACGCGCGTTCGACGAGCTCTGCCGCCTCCGCGCCGCCGGCGCCCTTGGCCGCCTCGATCTTCCAGGGATAGGCGCCGAGCGCGAGCTTGCGCTTCTGCATGACGCTGAAGACGCGCGGGTCGCGCTCTAAATCGTCATA
>CAYMNX010000489.1:0-2776 GCA_964391905.1 uncultured Rhizobiaceae bacterium | reverse complement strand
GTGCTCTATTGCGGCTTCGCGCGCAAGCCCGACGAGCCGCCGGTTTCCTACCCGGTCGCATGCCTGCCGCAAGCCTGGTCGTCGGGCGCGGTGTTCATGCTGCTGAAGGCCTGCCTCGGCTTGCGCATCAACGGGCTCGAGCGCGAAATTTATGTCGACCGGCCGGCCTTGCCCCAAGGCATCGATCGCATCGCGATCACCGGGATCGCGCTGGGCGAGGCGCGAATCGATCTCGTCTTTCAGCGGCTCGACGACCGGATCGTCGCCTTTTGCGACGGCGATTCGTCCGGCACCGTGCGCGTGCTCATGCGCGGTTGAGGGGCCGGGCTTACCCCGCCGGCTTGATGATGTCGAAGAGGCCCTTCACATCCTCGGGCTTCATCGGCTTCGGGATGCGCTTGAACTCATAGGCGTCGTCGAGCGTGCGCTGCAGGCCTTTGATCTCGTAGGGCTGCTCGTCCTCTTTCGCGTAGTAGCGAAAGGCTTCCTCGGCGAGGGCGCGCGACACGCCCTTGCCCTCGGCGAAATAGTCGATCGCCTTCGGATCGCTGAAGGCCCAGTCGAGCGATTTCTGATAGGCGCGCGCGAATCTCATGGCGAGATCGCGATGCGCGGTGAGGAAATTGAGATTGGCGACATTGACGCGCACGGTCTGATTGTGAATCTCGGGCACGTCATTGGCGCGCGCGACGATGACGATCTTGCCTTCCTTCAGCTCTTCGAGCCCCATCGGCGGGACGCTGTGGCCGATATCGATCTGGCCGGTCATGGTTTGCGTGAAGACGGCGGGGAGGGCGCCGCCCGCGACGGGCTTTGCTTGGATGCCGGCTTGGCGCAGCAGCGCCAGGGTCGCGAGATTGCTCGAGGAGCCCGGATTGCTGTAGGCGATGGTCTTGCCGGTCGCATCCTTGATGCTCTTGATGCCGCGATCGCTGCGCGCGAAGAAGTAAAGATCGGGCAGGCCGGTCATCTCGGCGGCGATGACGCGCACCGGCGCCTCCTTCACATAGGCCGAGATGATGCCGAGGAGCCCGGTGCCGAGCGCGAGATCGGTCGAGCCCGAGATCACCGCTTGCTCGTTATTGGCGCCGCCTTCCGTGTAGGTCGGCTCGATCTCGAGCCCTTCCGCTTTGAAAAAGCCCTGGCGCACGCCGAAATCGACGATCGAGGTATCCCAATTGCCTTTTTGCGCAATCGCCACCTTGAGGGTTTCGGCGTGGCTGGAAATAGCGGTAGAGGCGCACAGGAAAAGGACGGCGACGAGGCGACGCATGACTTCCTCCCGAGCGATTTTATTGCACCCCCTCTTACTCCTTTGCTCGAGTGCCGTCGATATTCTCCTGGGCGCGTCGCTCGATGCTACTGCAGCGTCGTTGACCAATCCGCTTGCGCGCGGCATGCCCTTGATCCCAAACTGACGCTATGGCCGACACGCATCTGCCCAGCATTTTCATCTCCCACGGCTCGCCGACATTGGCGCTCGATCCGGGCGAAGCCGGCGCGTTTTGGCGGAAGCTCGCGCAAAGCCTGCCGCGGCCCAAGGCCGTGCTCTGCGTCTCGGCGCATTGGTACACTCATGCGCCGCTTCTTTGTACGGCGGAGCGGCCCGAGACGATTCATGACTTCTACGGTTTTCCCGAGCCGATGTATCGGCTGCGCTATCCCGCGCCCGGCGCGCCCGCGCTCGCCCAGCGCGCGCTGGCGCTGCTGCATGCGGCCGGCATTCCCGCCGCGGCCGAGCCGGAATATGGTCTCGATCACGGTGCCTGGGTTCCGCTTCAATCCTTCTATCCGGATGCCGATGTTCCGGTGGCGCAGCTCTCGGTCCAGCCCTATCGCGATGCGCGCTGGCATCAGCGCATGGGGGCGGCGCTCGCGCCGCTCAAGGATGAAGGCGCGCTCATCCTCGGCAGCGGCGGCGCGACCCATAATCTGCGCGAGCTGGTTCGTGGCGGTGCGGCCGTGCCGTCATGGGCCGAGGCGTTCGATGAATGGCTCGCCAAGGCGCTGGCCGAAGGCGATGAAGAGGAGCTGCTCGACTGGGAGACGAAGGCGCCGCATGCGCAGCGCGCGCATCCGAGCCCCGAGCATTTCCTGCCGCTCTTCGTCGCCTGGGGCGCCGCAGGAAAGGGCGCCACGGGCGAGCGGCTCTATCGCGATTTCACCATGGGCGGCCTCAGCATGGCCGCGTTCCGGTTTGCTACGTGACCGCCTATTACTGATCGGACTGGTCTCTCTTTACCGTTTAGCAGCAAAACGGCAGCTTAATTATTGGGCAGCGGCGCGTCGTCACATGCCGAAAACTGGGATCTCGCGCATGAAGTATTGCGTAGCATTTCTGTTGGGTCTGAGCGCGCTGCTTGATCATCCATTGGACGCGTCGGCCATGTCGCGCGTAGATTCACCGAGTTTCGTATACAGCATCGATATGGCCTGCAGCGCGACAGCTCCAGCCGGCTCCTCGCTTGATGATGCGTGGCTTTGTGATGAAGCAAGTCGCACCTTGCGCGATCTTTCTTCTGGAAAACTCGATCGGGACGTTGCGGTTCGCGATGAATGGAAAGAGGTTGGGAATCCGAATGCGCGTACTGACTGCTTACGAAAGCATCCTGAGGCCGTTGCCGCAGCAGGGGCTTGTGACTGGAGCGATTTGCGGCTTACCTACTCAGACAAGCCGCTCCCACTTGCTATTGTTCAAATGGATCAGCTCAAGATAAATCAACCGCAAGTTCTTGCAATTCGGGTGTTTGGGCAAATCGATTCTACCAAAGCAACC
>CAYMNX010000488.1:0-4192 GCA_964391905.1 uncultured Rhizobiaceae bacterium | reverse complement strand
CACGACGAAGCTTCCCGTGATATAGGCGGCAACCACCATGTGCGCGAAGCGATAGGGCAGCGAGGGGGTGAAGATCGCCGCCATCCAATTGGCGACCTCGAATTTGCCGTCAGCTCCTATCGTGAATCCCGCGGGGGTTTGCATCCAGCTATTGGCGGCGAGAATCCAAAAAGCACTGAATGTCGCACCCAGCGCCACCATGCAGCAGGCGAAAAAATGCAGCTTCTTGCCGACACGATCCAAGCCGAACAGCATGATGCCGATGAAGCCGGCTTCGAGAAAAAACGCCATCAACGCTTCATAAGTAAAGAAGGGCCCGATCACATTGGCGGTATTGTTGGCGAAGACGCTCCAATTGGTGCCGATCTCGTAGGAAAGGACGATCCCGGTGACGACGCCCATGGCGAAGCCAAGGGCGAAGAGATGAATCCAGAAGCGTAAGAGATCGTGATAGACGGCGCGGCCGGTCTTGAGCCACAGCACATGAAGGATGACGATGAAGCCAGAAATGCCGATCGTATAGGCCGGCCACAGGATGTGGTAGCCGATGGTCCAGGCAAATTGCAGACGTGACAGCAAGACCGTGTCCATGCGCCCTCAACGCTAAACGCGGCGGACAATCACTATATCGGAAGTCTCTGCCGGATTTCCGGCGCAATCCCGCGGCTTTTTGTCTCGGCGCAGACACGCCTTGCGGCGCTACGCGTCGACGACAGCGACGCCCTGAACCTCGACCAACATGCCTGGCCGAGCGAGTCCCGTGACGGTGATGAGGGCGCTTGCCGGGAAATTGTCGCCGAAGATCTCGCGCCGCAGTTGGGTGAAGCGGTCGCCATAGCGCCCATCGGTGATGAAGACGGTCATCGTCACCATATCGGCGAGCTTGCCACCCGCTTCCTCGAGCGTCTTGCCGAGCCGCGCGAAGACCTCGCGCACCTGGCCGTCGAAATCGCCGGCGAGGGATTTGCCCGATGCATCCTCAAGGGTTGTCACGCCAGCGAGCCAGATAGTTTTTCCGCCTTCGGTGATGACGGCCGGCGAATAGGCGCGCGCTTGCGTCGCCTCGCGCTTGATGTAGCGGCGAATGTGACCGGGCATGTTCACGCCCGATTCATCCGATTATCGACCAGATCGTTGACGACCGTCGGATCCGCCAGGGTCGAGGTATCGCCAAGCTGCTGATGCTCGTCGGCCGCGATCTTGCGCAAGATGCGACGCATGATCTTGCCCGAGCGCGTCTTCGGCAGGCTCGGCGCCCATTGGATGAGATCGGGCGTCGCGATCGGGCCGATTTGCTTCCTGACCCATTGATTGAGCTCCTGGCGCAGCGGCTCGCTCGGCTCGACCCCGACCTTCAAGGTCACATAGGCATAGATGCCCTGGCCCTTGATGTCGTGCGGATAGCCGACCACCGCCGCCTCGGCGACTTTCGGATGCGCAACCAGCGCGCTTTCGACCTCGGCCGTGCCGAGGCGATGGCCCGCGACATTGATCACGTCATCGACGCGGCCGGTGATCCAGTAATAGTCGTCTTCGTCGCGGCGCGCGCCGTCGCCGGTGAAATACTTGCCGGGAAAGGTCGAGAAATAGGTCTCGACGAAACGCTTGTGATCGCCGAACACGGTGCGCATCATGCCGGGCCAGCTATCGCTGATGCAGAGATTGCCTTCGGTGGCACCCTCCAGCACCTTGCCTTCGCCGTCGACGATCTGCGGCTTGACGCCGAAGAAAGGCCGCGTCGCCGAGCCGGGCTTCAGCGGGGTTGCGCCGGGCAGCGGGGTGATGAGGATGCCGCCCGTCTCGGTCTGCCACCAGGTGTCGACGATCGGCACTTTGCCATTGCCGACGACACGATGATACCAGAGCCAGGCTTCGGGATTGATCGGCTCGCCGACCGTACCCAGGAGCTTCAACGAGGCGCGCGATGTCTTGGTGACGAAATGATCGCCCTCCCGCATCAGCGCGCGAATTGCGGTCGGCGCCGTGTAGAAGATATTGACCTTGTGCTTGTCGATGATTTGCCAGCAGCGCGAGGCGTCGGGATAGTTCGGCACGCCCTCGAACATCAGCGTCGTCGCGCCATTGGAGAGCGGGCCGTAGACGATATAGCTGTGCCCGGTCACCCAGCCGACATCGGCGGTGCACCAATAGATGTCGCCGTCGTGATAGTCGAAGACATATTGATGCGTCATCGCGGTGTAGACGAGATAACCGCCGGTGGTGTGCAGCACGCCCTTGGGCTTGCCGGTCGAGCCCGAGGTATAGAGGATGAAAAGCGGATCCTCGGCATTCATCTCGACGGGCGGGCAATCCTTCGATGCACTCGCCATCGCCTCGTGGAACCAGATATCGCGGCCGTCCTTCCAGCCGATCTGGCCGCCGGTGCGGCGCACCACCAGCACCGTCTTCACACCGGGACAGGATTTGAGCGCCTCGTCGGTATTGGCTTTGAGCGGCACTTTGCGGCCGCCGCGCAGGCCTTCATCGGCGGTAATGACGTAGGTCGAGCCGCAATCCTGGATACGGCCGACAAGGCTGTCGGGCGAGAAGCCGCCGAAAACGACGCTGTGAATGGCACCGATCCGCGCGCAGGCGAGCATCGCATAGGCCGCCTCGGGAATCATCGGCAGGTAAATGGTGACGCGGTCGCCTTTCTTGACGCCCTGCGCCTTCATGACATTGGCGAGGCGGCAGACATTCTCATGGAGCTCGGCATAAGAGACGTGCTTGTGCTCGGAGGGGCTGTCGCCTTCCCAGAGGATCGCCGTCGCATCGGCGCGGGTCGCCAAATGGCGGTCGACGCAATTGTAGGAGGCGTTGAGCGTGCCGTCCTCATACCATTTGATCGAGACGTTGCCCTCGAAGCTCGTATTCTTGACCTTGCGATAGGGCTTGATCCAATGGAGCCGCTTGCCCTGCTCGCCCCAGAATTTCTCCGGATCGGCGATCGATTCCTCGTACATTTTGAAATACCCGGCCTCGTCGACCCAGGCGCTGCCCGCAACTTCGGTGGGGACGGGAAAGAAGCTTGTATCCGGCATGGCGCTACTCCCATTGATCGTTAGGGATAAAATAAACCGCACGGCTGGCCCCAACAAGGACCCGGGTTAACGGCGCATTTACCTTGAAATGCCAAGTTCTTGGCATGGCCTCATCACCCGTTTCCGGTGCGCTTTCGGCGGCGCAGATTGCCGCCATCCAGGAAGCGCGCTCGATTATTCGCGCGCAAACCGCCGCGCAAAAAAATGATCTGGCGCAAGCGCCGGCGCAAAATCCCGCCCGTCCCAATCCGGCACGCGGGCGCGGCTCGATCATCGACATCACGGTCTAGCTTTCGCGGCCCATCCTCTCGTGCCAGACTGCCGACAACGAATGGCAGCGGGAGGAAGAGATGCGCCTGAAAGACAAGGTCGCGATCGTGACGGGCGGCGGCTCGGGCTTCGGCGAGGCGATCGCGAAGCGCTTCGCCGAGGAAGGGGCGAAGCTCATCGTCAATGACGTGAACGATGCCGGCGGCACGCGCGTCGCCAGGGAAATCGAAGGCGCGCAGGGCCAGGGCAGCGCCGCCTATATCCACGCCGATGTCGCGAAAAACGATGACATGGGCAAGCTCATCGGTGCGAGCCTCGATCGCTACGGCCATATCGACATCATGGTCAATAATGCCGGCATCACCCATGTGAACCGGCCGATGCTCGAGGTCGGCGAGGAGGAGTTCGATCGCATTTACGCCGTCAATGTGAAATCGATCTACCTCTCGGCGAAGCACCTCGTTCCCGTGCTGCGCAAGCAAGGCAAGGGAGGTGCGATCATCAACACCGCCTCGACCGCGGGGATCCGGCCGCGTCCGGGTCTTGTCTGGTACAACGGCACGAAAGGCGCGGTGATCACGCTGACGAAAGGCATGGCGGCGGAGCTCGGCCCCGACAAGATTCGCGTCAACGCGCTCTGTCCCGTGGCGGGCGACACGCCGCTCTTGCCGAGCTTCCTGGGTGGCAGCACCGAGGCGCATCGCCAGCGCTTCGTCGCGACCGTGCCGCTTGGCCGGCTCTCGACGCCGAAGGATGTCGCCAACGCCGCGCTGTATCTTGCCTCGGACGAGGCCGAGTTCATCACCGGCGTCGCGCTCGAGGTCGATGGCGGGCGGTGCGTTTGAGCTTTTAGAGCCCCCTCGCCCGCCGCTTCGCGGCTT